>JBAWBG010000001.1:0-3611 GCA_049589695.1 Candidatus Sulfotelmatobacter sp.
CGGGGCGTAGCGCAGCCTGGTAGCGCACCTGCCTTGGGCGCAGGGGGTCCGCGGTTCAAATCCGCGCGCCCCGACCATTTCAGCACGAAAATTTGTCGTTAAACGCCGTCATTTTCCCACGGTTGTCACCCTGCTCCCACCGTTGTCATCCTGAGCGCAGTCGTCTTTCAGGCGTAGCGAAGAGCCTGCCCTGAGCGAAGCCGAAGGGATCTCCCACTCGACGTCCGCTCGCCTTGTCTAGATGTCTTGGTAAGTTATCAAATGGTGCCATCGAAGGGACTCGAACCCCCACACCGTTGCCGGTACATGGACCTGAACCATGCGCGTCTGCCAATTCCGCCACGATGGCAATTCTGGAATGCAATGCAGCGGCGGCCTCACGGCCGCCGAGTCAGGAAGATCAACACTTCTCATTTTACAGCCCTGTCACCAGGTGTCAAACACGGCCCAAGCGCATCTGCATTTCCAGAGGCGATCGACAATTCGTTGTGCTCCGCGGGTTTTCTCAGCGCCCTCCGCGTTTTAAGATGCGAATGAGGCCGTCAATAAAACCGGATACAAAATCCGAAAGCCACCTATCCCAGCCTCGCCGTCATCGAAATTTTCGCGTTCAACACCTTCGACACCGGACATCCCTTCTCCGCCGCTTCCGCATACTTCTGAAACGTCGCCGCATCCGCTCCCGGAACCTTTCCTACTACATCGATGTGGCTCGATGTAATGGTCCATCCCGCTTCCTGCTTCTCCATCGTCAAAGCCACATTCGTGTTGATACTCTCCGGCTTCAAATTCGCTCCGCCCAACTGAGCCGATAGCGCCATAGAAAAACAAGCCGCATGCGCCGCCGCAATCAACTCCTCGGGATTCGTCCCCGGCCCATTTTCAAACCGCGAAGTAAATGAATATTGTGTATCCTTCAGCACTCCGCCCGGGGTCGAAATCGTTCCCTTCCCATCCTTCAATCCACCTTTCCAAACCGCACTAGCCTTGCGTTCCATCGCGTTCTCCTAGTCATGAATAAGAAATTAAGTACCCAATCATTGTAGACGCACACCGCTTGGCCTGTCAGAGCATCCGTCGCCGGCGCCAACATTCAAGCGCTCCTCATCAATAAAAATCTGAGCAGCTCAAATAAAATCCGCACACCCCACAACTCAACTTGCACCCTCGTTCCTGCAACTCCGCCGAGCAATTCGGACAAACTCTGCCCACATCCTTCACACGCTCCAGGCCCGCCTTCTCGTCAATTCGATTTTGTGTAACTACCTCCCCGTCGCTCTCGTTCATCCGCGCACCATACCGTCAACCGCCCCCACGCACAAGTAGAAACAAGTCTTCCCCTGCCTTTCCTCTGTGTAACCCGGTGCCCCTCTGTGTTGAAGCCTTTGAAGTTGTACTTTAATCCAAATCAAAAAAGCCCTCCGCGCGAAAACTCATCTCCGCGCGGAAGGCCTTTCATCACCTCAACTTAAATCTATTCAACTACCACAACCAGCGGAATCTCTACTCCCGGATGCAGCAGATCGATCAGCACATACTCTCCATTGATATAGTCTACGTAGCAATCGTCGGTGTAAGCCCAGTCTCCCGGCCACGGATTCGACAACGCGAACCAGTACCCGCCATATTGAAACCGCGGCTGTCCCTGCACCACCTGCGTCTGTACTCGGAATGTGTGCTGCCGCCCAAAATTCGCCCGGAACTTATCATCCGGAATCCGCTGCCCTGAGGCCGACTTTCCGTGATCGCCACCGTTCTGCATGGCCCGGTCGTTATTATTATTCTGCATCGGCCGGTTCTGCTCCTGCGCCGGCTTCATCTCGTTGTTCCGTTTCTCGTCCTGCTTGTCCAGTTTGTCGTTCTTCGCCGGCTTCCCTTCCTCAGCTTTCGGCGCTTCCTGCTCGTGCCCAGGCTTCGCATCTTTAGGCTCCGCCTTCGGCTGCGCCGGCTTCGCTTCATCCTGCTTCGGCTCTTCCTGCTGCGGCTTGGCATCATCCCGCGCGTCCTGAGCCTTCACCGTGCCGCACGTTCCCAGCACCAGCCCCAACAATCCTGCGCCTAACAATCCGGTACTCAGGCCCTTAAGTCTCACGTCTTGAAATCTCATAGATTCCTCGCTTGACCATCTGCTTTGCCTCCAATTTCGGGCCCACATCAGATGCCTCCCTCGCCTTCGCTGGATGCCCTCTCAAATATTTCCGTCCCTCGCCTACAGTGTTCTCCCCTTCAACTCTGCAAAATTTTTCTCTTTCCACAGTCTCTTGCGCTAGAATGCCTCTAAGCACGAAGAGCAATTCCGCTCGCTCAGCGGCTACTTGCTCTTGCCTTCCCCCAGGAGGTAGTAAGATGTACCGGCCCTACTCGAGTTCCGTGGCGGATTCGCGTCCGTTCATGGATGTCCAGTCCCTGATCCGTAATCTCGCGCAAGATTTCGTCATCGCCTTCAACACCGGCAACTACGATCAAGCTGCCGCCCTCTTCGCGCCCGATGGCGCACTGATGGCGCCGCACCACGACCCCGCCTACGGTCCCAAATCCGTCGAGCGGCTCCTTCACCACTTCGGCGACGCCGGATACCAAGATCTCCGTCTCGAAACCGTACGTATCGAAAGCGCCGGAGATCTCGCCATGGAAATCGGCCGCTACACCGTCGCCATCCACAAGCCCGACGGCACCATTCGCGGCGACCGCGGCAAATACCTCAAAACCTGGAAGCGACTGGGAGCCTGGCTCATCCTCGCCGACGCCTGGAGCAGCAACCTCCCCTCCCCTCGTTAGACGAGGTCTGTTCTCACCATCAAGTCTTGTCACTCCGAGGGCGTGGGGGGAAGAGTGGCGCTTAAGAGTCGAATCGGCCGCGTAAAGAAGGAAGTTCGGGAAAGCGCGAGTTCACTCGTGCCACATCAGCCTGCTCGCGTAGAGCGGACGCGCTCGTCCGCTCCCTTTGACCCTGCTCTTGATTTTGCCGGGGTGCCCCATTTCTCGCATCTTTTGCGAGAAGTGGGATTTACACTATGAGAACTAGGAAGGCAGGAGTGCTGTCGGTAATCGCAGCACTTTTTCTGCTGGCTGGCGCGCTCGCCGCATCGGATGCGAACACAGGTAGTGTCTGCGTCGCTTCGCGGGCCGACGACCCGTGGTGGAAGGTCGCACCCCCGGACGCTACCCACACGCGAGGCTTTCGGATGAAGATTGACAAGCGACCAGCCGTACCGTGGCCGCAACGAGCAAGCCTAAAACTTGACAACTTGGATTTAGGTGACGCGCACCTTCTAGTGATACTGGACCGAACTGGAAAGCCTGTGGAATCGGTCCATTTCAAGTTCTCCACTTATAGAACGGCCGATCTGTGCATGTCGTATGACGGGTATCAGGGTATGCAGTTGCAAGAGGCCACGAAACGAACTCCATGGTGTAAATGCAAGCAATAACTTCCAGAAAGCAAAACGGGGCGGCTTGCGCCGCCCCGCTTCACGTCAAAAGCAGCGGACGAGGGCGTCCGGTCTACACGAGCTAAGTTCCCTCGCTCCACCCCGCCAAATACTCTTCCTGCTCCGGAGTCAGCCGGTCGATCTTGATCCCCATCGACTCCAGCTTCAGTTTGGCCACGC
>JBAWBG010000002.1:0-2665 GCA_049589695.1 Candidatus Sulfotelmatobacter sp.
GCCGCGAAAATGGCCCAACTGGTTCACACGTTTCTCCCGCCGACCGTCCACATTTCCATGTTTCGCTTGATTGCTTCCGTTCCAGAAAACAAGCTCGCTTCCGAAGTGTCGCTGAAAAATGATCCGCCGCAGATTTTCGTCAGCTATCGACCAGCGATTCTTCTCGAGGTAGATGGGCAGCCCGTCCGCACTCCCATCGAGAACACTCAGTTGGAATACGTGTTAAACACACACTCGCGGTTGTTCTTCGACAAATCGCAATCTGCCTATTTTCTCCTGGTAGGGCAGCAGTGGTTGCGCTCTAGCGACCTCCGCGGGCCTTGGTCAGCGGCCGCAACGCTGCCCAAAGAAATGCTCACACTTCCCGGACAGACACAGTGGGAAGACCTGAAGGACGTCCTTCCCGCGGCTGCCACGGGCGCCAATGCTGTTATTCCCCAGGTCTTCTACAGCGAAGGACCTGCGGAGGTAATTCTCTTCGATGGACAGCCGAGTTTTGTGCAAATCGCAGGAACACAGCTGAAGTATGCCGAAAACGCCTCGAGCTATGTTTTTCTCTACGCGCCGACGAAACATTTCTACTACCTGACGGCGGGACGATGGTTCGCGGCCAGCAGTCTTAACGGGCCGTGGACCTTTGCGACACCCACTCTTCCCAAAGACTTCGCCAACATTCCTGCGGACAGCCCGGTGGGCGATGTACTTGCATCCGTTCCGGGAACCGGGGAGGCCAAAGACGCTGTTCTGTTAGCGCAAGTTCCCACTACCATGGTTGTCGACCCTGCTGCTGCTGCGGCCCAAGCAAAAGTCAGCTACAGCGGTGATCCGCAATTCAAACCCATTGAAGGAACTTCGCTGTTCTACGCAGCAAACACGCCGGATAAGGTCATCAAGGTTGGCGACGTGTATTACCTGTGCTTGCAGGGCGTGTGGTTCCTGTCCAGTACCCCCCAAGGACCTTGGCAAACCGCGCCTTCTGTGCCCCAGGTGATTTATACGATTCCGCCGAGTTCACCGGTGTATAACGTGACGTACGTAACCCAAACAACGACCTCCAGCGGAACCGTTCAGTCGAGCTATACTGCGGGCTATTTGGGAGCTTTCGTGCTGGGCGCTGCAGTCGGAGCCATCGTCGCCAACGGCACGGGATACCGCTACCCGCCCTACATCTACTATCCGCCGCGGTTCGGCTACGGTTACCCGCCTGTTTACTACCCACGCCCACCCACTTATGGACCGCCGATTGCCACTCCATACTACAACACCAGGACGGGCGCCTATGGCTGGGCACAAACAGCGAACGGCCCATACGGATCGGCGACGCGAACGGCGTCGTATAACCCATACACCGGGACTTCCACGCGAACCGCCACTGGCTCTACGTACTATGGCAGTAGAAGCGTCGGTCAAGCATACAATCCCTATACCGGGACCTATGCAGCTACTCGGCAAGGATCAAGCCCCACGGCGCAGTGGGGCAGTTCTGTAATCACAAATGGAAATCAGTCGGCCTACACGCAGCACCGCACTACCTCACAAGGAATGGTCGGCTCCATCCAGGGTTCGGGCGGCGCGAAGGCTGTTGGTGCCAATACCATCTATGGGAGCGGGGCCGCAGGCAAGACGGCCAACGGCGACTTGTACGCCGGCAAAGATGGCAACGTTTACCGGAATACGGGGAACGGCTGGCAAAAATACGATAACGGAAATTGGAATGCTGCAACGACTCCCTACAGCGCCTCCGCTCAGCCGCAGGCGCAGAATTCCCAGCAAAAAAAAGCCACGACTGCTCAGACGAGCACGACACAGCGTGCGCAGAATTATCAGCAGCGTTCGCCGAATAGTCAGGTAACTTCCCCAACCGCCCAAACTCCGCCGCGGACCCAGAATTCCCAGCAAAGGAGTGCCACGACCGCTCTAACCGGCACTCCACGGAGCGCCCAGAATTATCAGCAGCGCCCGTCAAACAGTCAGCTAGCTCCTCCCACGACTCAATCCCAGCCACGGACGCAGGGTTATGGGCCAGCAAAGAACGCAACTACACAGGGCCCTGGATCGCAGCAACGCGCGCAGACTAATCAGCAGCAGCGCCCACAAATCTCGAATCAGTACGCAGGAGGCAGTCCAGCGCCGAGTCTGCAGCAGGAAGCTCAAAACAGGCAAAGAGGCGCAAGAGAGAGCCAGACATTCCAGCAGGGTCAATCCAACCGCCCCGGACGTCGCAACTAGCGCCCGGCAGTTCTGGCGAGTACCGCATCGTCAGTTGTGTGCACAGTGGACTGCACGATGTGTCAGGAAACGATCCATGGCTGCAGCAAGCAATTGATCATCGCGATCGAGAACGCCAATACCGGAGCTTGTTTGCAGTCGGACAGACTTTCCAAGCCCTTGTTCTCTCCGCCCACCCTGATCGGCAGTTTGTCCAGTTCAAATGGTAGCCTTCCAAGCAGGAACGCTGGCCGAGGGCAGCGGTTCTCCTGTTTTCTCTCATCCTACTAACTTGCAAAGCTGCTAGCGCGCAGTCATTCCAGTTCTTGCCCGAGATAGATGCCTACATCAAAATTCAGCCCGATGTCAGATTCGATTTTCAAGCTAAGGAGACGAGAGAAGCCGGCGCACCCACACAAGCAGAAGTTGGCCCCGGTTTCGATTTCTTCTAAAACCC
>JBAWBG010000003.1:0-1715 GCA_049589695.1 Candidatus Sulfotelmatobacter sp.
CCACATAAGTGCCACCGGCGCCAGCTGCCCACACAACGCGGGAGTCGACGGGACTGACGGCGATCAGCAACTGGGTGGTGCCGCTGTTTTGTGGAGTAAGCGTAGGCTGGTGAATTTTCCAACCATCTTGAGCGAAGCCGATGGTGGCGAAGGTGCAGATAAGAAACACGAACAGCGAGCGTTTGATCATAGGAGTCCTCCCCGGATGGGAAGAAGTGGCGGCGAGAAAGTATAGGAACGTTGTGGAGCGAGTGTCAAACGGGGGATGGTGCGGCGGTGAATTAGCTTGGGTTTATTGGGGGAGATCCATCGCTTCGCCTGAAAAGCGGCTGGCGTTTCTGGATTTCGACCACTGAACTCAGAGGCAAATCGTGGTTTCGCATCAACCCGGTAAACTTCCGTACGCGCCAGGAGCACATGGCGAAATTATCTGTGTTACTTCGACAAGAATGCTGCGCAGTGCTGCAGGAAAACGGTCAGCCATCGCGATCACCCGGGCAGTAGCCAAGTAAGATCGATTATTTTTTCCGGCCAGGATCGTCTTCGGAATTGACGTAATTGAATTGCACCGGTGACATTCCGTGGATCTGGACAACGACCTCGCCGCTGGCCATTGCGTAGTGGTGCATATCGGGATCGAGATAAGCAAAGCTACCCGCCGGAAAAGTGAGCATGCTGTTCTCGACAAAGCGGTCTCCCATCCCGACTTTAAACGTCCCAGAGATTACGGTGACGTTTTCGCGCTTGGGATGCCAGTGTGGTGCGATGCGATAACCATCGGGCATTTTCAAGCGTACGGTATAGTCTCCGTTTGGGGCTAGAGGATTCCCTTCCAACACGGCCAACTGCGCTCCCGGCTGCACGAAGGACGGCGCTGGACCGTATTGGATCGTGTCTGGTGTGAAGATGTTCTTCTCGGCAGCGGCAGAGGCTGCCATGGCATCAGGCATGTTGTGCGGCCTCATCCACCACACGGCCGCGAGCAGCGCGACAACCAGGCACAGATTTCGTTTCATAAATCCGTTCTCCTTAATCGCATCGTCCAGTCTGCAAAAAAGAAAAATCCCATCCCGCTCTCTTTGCTCTAAAGCCTTTGCAAAAAGTTGACCGGGTCTTGCATCTGTTGCTTTGAAAGCCCGATCTGAAAACGCTGGCGGTAAAAACTCACGTCGGCGCCCCGATCAATAGTGAGTGCTCTAGTGAGTGCTTTGCGAGCGCGACTGTCGCGCACAAGGGCAGCCGCAGCAATGGCCTTAAGGTAAAACGTTGGTGAATCCGAAGGTGAGTTGTTAGCTGCCTGAAATCTAAACAGTTACAGCCGCCGGGGTTTCAGTGCAGCGGGTAATGGTAGAATTCGCAACGGCTGTGGGGTCGCGATTAATGGAAGGCGGGTGCATTTATCGGTTTGGCCCGTTCGAAGTGCGTACTGCTGCTCGTGAGCTTTCGAAGGGCGGAACGAGGGTAAGACTTCGCGGTCAGCCCTACCTTATCCTTGAGGTATTACTGAGTCGAGCAGGTGAGATTGTTACTCGCGAAGAACTTCGCCAAAAGTTGTGGTCGGCCGATACTTTTGTAGATTTCGAACATGGACTGAACACCTCGGTCAAGAAACTCCGGCAGGCGCTCTGCGATTCCGCGGAAGCACCTCGCTACATCGAGACAGCGCCGCGTCTGGGCTACCGTTTTATCGCCACTGTCGAAGAAGTTCTGGAAAG
>JBAWBG010000004.1:0-29870 GCA_049589695.1 Candidatus Sulfotelmatobacter sp.
GTCTAGTAGCGGTTTTGAAAGGGCACGGCTTTAGCCGTACTGCTGACGATCCAAAAAGGATGCGGGCTTAGCCCCTGAGGAACTTTCCTAGGCAAGAGCCAAAACCCGGGCATTCGACATAAGACCCGCGCGGGTCGTCCGGCGCGGGTCAAAGTTTGTAGAAGCATCGACTTAGAAAGTGGAAACCTAATTTATGAGCACTACTATGGCAAATATTTCAGCAGCACAAGTAAAGGATCTCCGCGAAAAAACCGGAGCTCCCATGATGGATTGCAAGCAGGCTCTTACCGAAGCTAAAGGCGATATGGAGCAGGCTGTCGTGATCCTGCGCAAAAAAGGCGTCTCGGTCGCGGCCAAAAAGGCCACGCGCGTAACCAGCGAAGGAGCCGTCACCAGCTATATTCACGCCGGCGGCAAGATCGGCGTACTCCTCGAAGTAAATTGCGAGAGCGATTTCGTCGCTCGCACCGAAGACTTCAAGGAGTTGGTGCACGATATCGCCATGCACATCGCGGCCAGCGATCCAAAGTTTATTCGCAAGGAAGACGTGACGAAGGCTGATTTCGACCGCGAGAAGGAAATTTATATCGCGCAGGCCGTCGCCTCCGGCAAGCCACAGAATATCGCAGAGAAGATGGTCGCCGGCAAAATGGAAAAGTTCTACGAGGAAGTCTGCCTGCTCGAGCAGCCTTTCATCAAGGACCAGACCATGTCGATTGCGCAACTCATCGCGTCCAAAATCGGAAAGCTTGGTGAGAACATCAGCGTCCGCCGGTTCGCGCGCTTCAAGGTGGGCGATGCGGGTGAGACGATTGCCATTACCAAGCCCTCAGAACAAAAAGCGGAGTAAACTTCGGGCGCCCGGTTGGGCGCCTTTTTTTGTGCCCGATTATGCATTAGCCGGCGGGACGCCGGCGCTACGAAATCCACATGACTGCTTCCGCCCCGGCTTTCAAACGCGTGCTACTCAAGCTCTCCGGCGAGGCCCTGGCTGCGAACCAGGGCTTCGGCGTCGATACCAATCGCATCCACGAAGTCGCCGCTGAACTGGCCGACGTACACAAGCTGGGAGTTCAACTTGCCATCGTGGTAGGCGGCGGTAATTTCTTTCGTGGTGTTGCCGACCAGGCCAAAGATATGGACCGCGTCTCCGCTGATCACATGGGAATGCTGGCCACCGTGATCAACGCGCTGGCCTTGCAGGATGCGCTCGAGAAGCAAAAAGTTTACACGCGCGTGCAAACCGCGATCGAGATGAATCAAGTTGCCGAGCCATTCATCCGCCGCCGCGCCATCCGCCATCTGGAAAAAGGCCGCGTCGTCATTTTTGCCGGCGGCACCGGCAATCCCTATTTCTCGACCGACACCGCCGCCTCCCTACGCGCGATGGAGATCAAAGCCGACGCCATTCTCAAAGCCACCAAAGTCGACGGCATCTACGACGCCGACCCCATGAAAGTAAAAGACGCCAAGAAGTTCACCGACATCACCTATATGGACGTTCTGAAACTCGGCCTGAAGGTCATGGATTCCACCGCCATCAGCCTGTGCAAAGACAACAATCTTCCCATTATTGTGTTCAATCTGAATAAACATGGGAACATTCGGCGGGTACTTAGCGGAGAAAAAATCGGGTCGACTGTGAGTGCATAACAAGATTTTCCGTACATAATCACAGAATGCATACTCTTGACCGCTGGTGATCCGTGCAAATCCGTAGCCGGCACGGGTCGGTTTATAATTCAACGTTTTGGTTCATGAAGTTCTAACGGAGCTCATCCATGGCTGACAGCGGGCCTCTAAAAGAAATTCGAGTACAACTCAAAACGCGAATGGAAAAAGCGGTCGAAGATTTTCGCAAGGCAATGGCCGCCACGCGTACCGGACGCGCCTCAGTGCACATGCTCGACAGCGTCAGCGTCGATTATTACGGCTCGCAGATGCCGCTCAACCAGATCGCTCAAGTCCACGCGCCCGAGCCGCAGATGATCACGGTTCAGCCCTTCGATCCATCGCAGGTGGGAGCGATCGAAAAAGCGATTCGCTCCGCTGAGCTGGGACTGAATCCCATGAACGACGGCAAGCTGATCCGCGTTCCCGTGCCCGCGCTCACCCACGAACGCCGTCAGGAAATGGTGAAGCACTTGAATAGAGTCCTCGAGGAGCATCGCACCGCGGTCCGCAATATCCGCCGCGATGGCAACGACGCCATCAAAAAGGCGATGAAAGACAAAAAAATCACCGAGGACGATGAAAAGCGCTCGCTGGACGAAATTCAAAAGCTCACCGACGACGAAATCAAAAAGATGGAAGAGATGAGCAAAGCCAAAGAAAAAGAAGTTTTGGAGATCAAGTAGTTAAATCAAGTAGTTAAACTCAGCTTGTGGGGAGAGCCGCCCTCGGCTGTCCGTCGAGCGAAGCTCGACTCTTTTTCCGGCTCCTATCGCATCTATTGCTCAAAAGATCAGGCTCGGAAGCTGCGATCCCGCCCCAAGCATTCTCAAGCTCGTCCCCAAATTTCACGCCACTCCCCTATAATTATTGCTCATGAAAACTCTCGTCCATGCCGCGTGTCCGCACGATTGTCCCGACGCATGCGGCGTGCTCATCACGGTCGAGGATGGCCGTGCCACCAAGCTTCAGGGCGACCCAAACCATCCCGTCACTCGCGGATTTCTCTGCGCGAAAGTGGCGAAGTATCTGGACAGAGTGTATTCACCGGATCGCGTGCTCTATCCCATGCGTCGGATCGCAGCCAAGGGAACGGTTTCTGCAAAGACCGGAGAGATCTGGCAGCGCATTACTTGGGACGAAGCGCTGGATGAAATCGCAAAACGCTTCCGCACGATCGTCGCCGAGTTCGGCAGCGAAGCGATTCTTCCATATTCTTATGGCGGCACGCTCGGGGCCTTAAACGGTGGCTCGATGGACCGTCGATTTTTCACTCGCCTCGGCGCCTCCGAACTGGAGCGCACAATTTGTTCCTCCGCCGGCGAAGCCGGACTCGAATCTGTCATGGGCGTCAAGCTTGGCACCGAGCCCGATCAGTTCGTGCACTCGCGTTACATCATCGCCTGGGCGTCGAACATTCACGGCAATAATGTTCATCTTTGGCCCTTCATTGTGGAAGCGCGACGCAAGGGCGCGAAGTTGGTTGTGATCGATCCCTACCGCACTCGTACCGCGGCATGCGCCGATTGGTATCTCCCTATCAATCCCGGCACGGACGGCGCTCTCGCTCTCGCCATGATGCACGTCATCATCGGGGAAGGCCTGCACGATGCCGACTACGTTGCAAAATACACGCTGGGTTTCGAACAACTACGCGAAAAGGTAAAAGCCTATCCCCCGGAACGCACCGCTCAGTGGACTGGAATTTCCGCCGAAGACATCCGCAAACTGGCGCGAGAATATGCCACGACCCGGCCCGCAGTAATCCGCGTGAACTACGGTGTGCAGCGTTCCGAGAACGGAGGAATGGCCACTCGCGCCATTTCCATGCTGCCTTGCATTACGGGCTCTCTGAAAGAAGTTGGCGGCGGAATTCATCTATCGACTAGCGGCGCCTTTGATCTGAACAAAATTGCTCTCAGGCGCCTCGACCTCAGACCCCGCAACAGCAAAACTCCGCGGCTAGTGAACATGGTAGAGCTGGGCAAAGCGCTAAACACATTGCGCGATCCTCCACTCCAGGCCTTGTTCGTCTACAGTTCGAATCCAGCCGCGGTTTGCCCTAACCACAACGAAGTGGTTCGCGGCCTCAAGCGCCCCGACTTGTTCACCGTAGTCCACGAGCAGTTCTTCACTGACACTACCGATTACGCAGACATCGTATTGCCCGCAACCACATTCTTCGAACACAAGGATTTGCAGGCGGCGTATGGCCACTACTATCTGCAAATCTCAGACCAGGCGATCGCGCCTCTAGGAGAATGTCGATCGAACGTCGATTTGTTCCGGTCGCTCGCCACGCGCATGGGATTCACCGAGCAGTGCTTCAGCGAAAGCACGGACGAGATGATCGATGGCGCACTGTCCTCCAGCAATCCATGGTTGCAGGGCATCACTCGCGAGCGCCTGCAGCGCGAAGGCCACGTGCGGCTGAATTTTGCAGCGAATGAATCAGCTCCAAATCCACTACAGACACGCGCAGCTTCGTCCCCGTTCCTGCCATTCGCGCAAGGCAATTTCCGCACGCCGTCAGGCAAAGCCGAACTTTATAGCGAAGCGATGAAGGCTCTGGGTCTCGATCCGGTTGCCGAGTTCACGCCTCCCGCAGAATCACGCAACGGAACCGACAAAAGAAAATATCCGCTGGAACTCTTAGCGCGAAAAGCCGACAATTTCCTGAACTCAACTTTTTCCAACCTGTCTTCTGTCCAGCAAATGGAGGATAGTGATCTTCTGGAAATAAATTCCGCCGATGCCCGTGCCCGCGGCATTGTCGACGGATCAACCGTAAAGGTGTACAACCATCGAGGAGAAATTTTCTTGAAAGCCCGAGTCGATGGCGCAGTTCAGCCCGGAGTGGTCTCCGCCCGGCTGAATTGGGCAAAGTTGAGCCCCGGCCTTCGCAATATTAACGTGCTCACCTCAGAAAAACTTTCCGACTTGGGCAACTCCGCAACGTTTTATTCCGTCTTGGTTGAAGTGGAGTCAACCAGCTCCGTTCCATGAAACCGCCAGCGAGAGCGGCACCTTGGACGCTTTCTCGTTCTCTACCGTATAATTGTCGTTTTCCTACATCCGAAAGGCTGAGGTCGTAGCGATTCGCTTTCGCTTTCATACGGACACTGTTGTGCCTGAGAACGGCTGCGGCCTTTCCAGCGCCACACCCACTCCATCTCCTTCATTCGCACGGCTTTGTCGCCGGATGAAATGGTGCGGATGGGCTTTGGGAATTCTGCTCGGAGTTTTTCTCGCCTCGGCAAGCTGGGCTCAATCCGACGTCATCTCAGAGATCAATGTCACCGGCAACCGCCGGATTCCCTCGGAAACCATCAAGGCTCGCATCTTCACCCACCCCGGCGATATTTACGATCCCGCCGCTCTCGAGCGCGACTTCAATGCCCTTTGGAATACCGGTTACTTCGAAGATATTCGCTTTTCGCGCGAACAAACTCCCAAGGGCTGGCGCCTGATTATTCAGGTCAAAGAAAAACCGACGATTCGCGAAATCAACTACGTCGGCCTTAGTTCGGTCTCGACCAGCGACGTGCTCGATCGATTCAAAGAAGCAAAGGTCGGCTTATCCGTAGAAAGCCAGTACGATCCGACGAAATTAAAGAAGGCAGAAGTCGCCATCAAGGGCCTGCTCGCCGAGCACGGCCGCCAGTTCTCCACCATCCGCACCGAGATTCGCCAGATCCCACCCGCCGCCGTTGGCATCACCTTTGTGGTCAAAGAAGGTCCCAAGGTGAAAGTCGGCAAGATCAAGTTCGAGGGCAACAAGAACGTCAAGACCCGCGTCTTGCGTTATTCCATGAAGAATTTGCGACCCATCGGCATCCCGCACTCGATCTTCCTGGAAAATCTTTTCGCCAGAACTTACGACGCTACCAAGCTCGATGAAGATACCGAACGCGTCCGCAACGAGTACCAGAATCGCGGATATTTCAAAGTCATCGTGGACCAGCCTAAGACGCAGATTCACGACACCGGACACAAGGGAACGCACATTCCGCTTTTGCAGAGTGGCCCGGGCAAAGCCGTCGATATCACGATGCCCATCGAAGAAGGCGACCGCTACACCCTGGGCGGGATCACCTTTAAAAATAACAAGGCAGTCTCGAACGTAAAAGCTCTGCGAAACCTCTTTCCCATCAAAGATGGAGACATCTTCAGTAAAGATAAAATCGGCAAAGGCCTGGAAAATCTGCGCAAGGCCTACGGCGAGCAGGGTTATATCAATTTCACTTCAGTGCCCGAGACCAGGTTCGACGATGACAAGAAACAGATATTTCTCGACGTTGACGTGGACGAAGGCAAGCAATTTTATGTTCGCCGCATCGAGTTCCAGGGCAATACCACAACTCGTGACAAGGTCATCCGGCGCGAAATCGCTCTCGAAGAAGGCAACATCTATAACTCGCGTCTTTGGGAATTGAGTTTGCTCCGCCTGAATCAGTTGGGATACTTCGATCAATTAAAGCCGGACGACCCCAACGTTACCGATCGCAAACTTGACGAAAAAGATGGTCTGGTCGACCTCACCCTCAAGGTGAAGGAAAAGGGAAAGAACAGCATTGGCCTGAATGGCGGCGTGAGCGGTCTGGAGGGTGCTTTCATTGGCATCAATTACGCCACCAATAACTTCCTCGGTCTCGGAGAGACGCTTCAGGTGCAGGCCAGCATCGGGAACCTGGCGCGCAGCGTGCGTTTTGGCTTCACTCAGCCTTACGTGTTCGACCGCCCCTTGCAGTTCGGTTTCAACGTTTACCTGAATAAGGTGAGTTATAACCAGGCCCGCCAGCTTTCAGTTTTCAGCGGCCAAACGCTGAACCTACCGAACACTGTCCTACAGAACCTGCAAAATTACACACAGTCCAGCGCCGGATTCACCACTTCGTTAAGCTACCCGCTACGCCACTCCTTCAAACGCGTAGGCATCACTTATTCGTTTGATAGATCCTCGCTGTTGGCCCTAAGCAACGCTTCCAGAAATTTGTTCGAGTTCATCGCCTTCCGCGGCATTTCCGGTCCCAACGCATTGCAGGGAATTATTACCAGCAAGATTTTTCCTAACTTCTCCTTCAACACGATCGACAGTCCAATCTCACCCCATCATGGGCAGCAATTTACTTTGGGTGCGGAAGTGGCTGGACTTGGCGGTACGGTTCGCTCGATTCGTCCCATCGTCCAATACAAGAGGTTTATTCCGGTCCAGAACCGGAGAAACGCTCTTGGCTTCAACTTTCAGGGGTCCTTCATCACCGGCTACGCGGGTTTAGTCGCGCCGCCATTCCAGCGCTCCTACATGGGCGGCGAGAACGATCTCCGCGGTTTCGACATTCGCTCGGTTTCTCCGGTAGCCTTCCTGCCGAGCGTGGGCTCCATCGCTCTAACCAATCCTGATGGAACTCCAGTCCTGAAGAACCCGCTGAATCCGCTCCTCGGGCCCTTGACCGTGCCGATCCCCGTGGACCAGATCACCTTCCCCGGCGGCGATCTCAGTGTCGTCACCAATTTCGAATACCGCATCACGATCTACGGACCGGTGGCCATCGCGCCATTCATGGACGTAGGAATCGATCCCATCGTGCGTCCGTCGCAGTTGCAGATTGCGGATCAGCAATACTTTCAAGTGACTGGCCAGCTCTTCGGATGTCCCGCGCAGGACCAGGCAACGGCCACCGCTACCGGTACCGGCTGTACTCCCGGTAGTTTCCTGAGCCCGCTGCCCAAGCAGCAATTGCAAGTTCTGGGACAAACCAACTGGCGTCCGCGCATGTCTACTGGGCTCGAATTGCAGATGTTCCTGCCCGTGGTCAACGCTCCGTTCCGCATCTACTGGGCCTACAACCCGCTGCGCCTGAATAGCCCCGCCACTCCGCCGATTCCGATCACTCGCGACATGTTCCCCAATACCGCGGCCGGCGACTATACCTACCACCTGGCCGTCAACACCTACGCGCCCACATTCCTGCTGCGCGAGCCCCGCAAAACCTTCCGCTTCACCGTCGCCACCACGTTCTAAACATCACGTTCTAAACATTTGGATGATGGCACTTTGTCATGCTGAGCGCAGCAGTGAAGATCGCGAAGCGATCGTCACTGCGCAGTCGAAGCATCCCTGCCTCCACCCGGCTGCGTCCGCCTAAGGTGCGGGCGCCATTCTCCGTAACTCCAGCCCCGTAGGGGCCGCAGACAATAGCCCGGACGTAAGTCCGTCTTCTCCAGTACCGAAATCAGCCAGCCATCCGTAGCCGACGAGGAGAAGAATGAGAATTCCGAAAACCAGATGATGAATGTGCCGTCCGCCGCGCTCGATGAAATGAAACGGCGGAATGTCATGCAGGACAGCATAAACTACGGCGCGCACCCCGGCGAAGGTGAGAAAGAAACTGACGGAAGCAACAAATAGACGCCGCCGCGGGCGGTCAGGAATTCGTTCGTGAATCACCTCGCCGAACGATGTGCCCTGCAGCAGCAATAAGAAAAAAGCCGTTCCTGCAATGATGAGCAGGAGTAGGAACCAGGAGTAGGCCATGCGGTATTAAAGCATGGCGGAGATAATCAGGCTTTCTGCGCTTCGCGCTTTAGCGCTCGTTCCAGGGTTTGATCAAGCGCCGCCTTGGCTTTGTCGTACTCGGCCTGCGAGATTTCGCCTTGCTTGCGTTCGACCTCAAGCTGGAAGAGTTCCTCTTTAATTCCCTCCATGAGCATGGAAGTGGAACGTGCTGAAGTTTGAGGGCGAGAGGTTCCCACAGAGACAATGTTGGCGGGCTCGTAGTCGTCCTCCTCTTGCATCGTGGCTTGCGAGGAAGAGCCCATCTTTTGCCGCTTCAAGGCGCGAGCGGTGGCTTGTTGGCGAGATGCCACGTAGAAGCCGCCGATTAGAAGGAGTCCGGCGAATCCGCCTAAAATCCACCACCGATATCTTTGTAACGGATCGGGAGCGTCAATCGGCGGTCCTAATCCTCCACCGGGACGGCTGCTGGATTGAGATGCGCCGGGTCCGGGGGCAGAGCTTTGCTCACCTTCGCCGCCGCTTTGAGTGCCGGTTTCCTGCCCGGTTTCGAGCATGCCTTCGCCGGAGACCTTGAACGCAAGGTTCTGGCCGGGCCTGGTGTTCGATGCAACCTGCACGCTGGCCTCGGGCTCGTTGGGATAGTTAATCAATTTGAAGCCGGTCGCGCTCGCGGCGGCTGTGAACTGCATCGCCCTGGGTACCATCACGACAAAGTGCTCCAGAGGATAGAGAGACTTGGGATCAAAATTTGCGCTGCCACTGTACGGCATTTGGTAGGACACTTCAAAGCGCGTCAATCCCGGACGCAGAGGAAAGATAAACGAGTAGCGATTCTTCTCGCCTTCAGGGACGGGAGCGGACTTGAGCGGGTTGCCGCCTTCGGTGGTGGCCGTGGCCGATTCCTCAATAATCTGCGCACCGTCAGGAACGTTGAACTCAAGATTGTGCTCATTCATCTGCGTGCGCGGCGGGACGGACGTGTTCTGCACTCCGAATTCTCGAGTGACAGCAATTTGACCTTGCTGCGCCTGAATGCGCATGATGTCAGCAATCACTTGGATGCCGTCAATTTTTTTGGCGACGTCATAAACATCGACGGCCACGGAGGTTGTTCCCGGAGGCGCCATGCGATGGTAGGTGACGTCCTGATGAATGGCGCGAACCAGATGCGGAGCCTGCGCGTCGTCGAGTTTGAAACTGAATTGGCCCTTGGCATCGGTTTTGGTGCGGCCGGCTTCTTCCATGCCTTGACCGAGTTTGAGCAGGACGACTTCGTCTCCTGCGGCCGGCTTACCAGTGGTGGCGTTCTTTACCGTACCGGTGAGCGTTTGGGACGCAGCGAAGGACGTGAAGAGGAGAACGAGCGCGAGCAGCATGCCGGTCTTGCGCTCGATAACATAGGATGGAGCTTTCAAAATCTGTATTCCTTTCAGAGGCTTGTTCTCCGGGCTGCCGGCGCAGGCTTTGACTCCAGACGAGAAATCTCGGCCAGGATAGTGGCGGCTTCATCCTGCAGGGAAGTTTTCAGCGAGGCGTAGTCCGTGTCGGGTACCTTACCGGCTTTGTACTCGAAGTTGAGATCGCGCAGGTTTTCGTAAACGGCATCTTTCCGCTCGCGCAAGTATCCCGCACGAGTTTTCTCCGGACCAAGAAATACTTTTCCGGGCAGATAGAAAACATAGATAAAAGTTGCGACGAACATCAAGCAGCAGATCAGCCAGATCATAGATCAGTCTCCTTGCTGGCCTGATCACGAAATTGTTCAAGCTCAGCGCCGCGCAGGGGACGAAGGCCATCGGCCAGCGCCGGAGCGGGACGATTCTTCCAGGCACGAATCACCAGCACGATCAGGCCGAAACCTAAAACCAGAGCAACTGGGGGAATGATGTAGGCGGCACGGTCGAAACCTTGCATGGTCGGAGCAGCCAGCACGGTTGGGCCGTATTTTTGGACGAAGGCTTGCTCGACCAGGCTGTCGCTCTCTCCGCGCTCGACCGCTGCCATGAGTTCGTTGCGCATGCCGTCTGAGTCCGGGCAACCGACATGGTTGCATTCCAGAAGAATCTGCTTGCAGCCGCAGATGCACATCATCTGGTGGCCGATTGCGTTGAAGCGCGTAGCCGGATCGCCGGCGCCGAGAAGGACAAAAACGGTAGTGGACAAGATGACAGCTTGAACTGCCTTGCCGCTACGCGTGGCGAGCTTCGAGAATAAATTCAGACGGCTTGACATCAGTCTCCCGTGGCGACCGGTTCGGCGTGTGCGGACTTCAGGCGTTCGGGCGCGGGAACGCGAACAGGTGCAGGCGCATTTGGGATCAGGGCGAGAACGGTTCCGATCAGCATGATCCAGACGCCCATCCAGATCCACATCACCAGCGCGTTCAAATGCGCTTTGAGAATGGGATGGCCGTTATCCTGATTCAGTCCCTCGAAGACGATGTAAAGATCCTCGTTCAGCGAGGATCGAATATCGGGCATGGTCGAGGTCTGGCGGCTGGCTTTATAGAAACGGCGCACCGGCGTCATCGTATCGATCTGCTTGCCGCCTTTGTAAACGTCGAGTACGGCCCACTCGCTGGCATAGTTCGGAGCGTCATCATCTGTGTAGGAGCGACAGACCAGGGTGTACGGGCCGATCGCCATCTTGTCGCCGTAGCCCATCTCCATTTCTTTATCCTGATTGAACGCCGCTCCGGCGAAACCAATGATGACCACCACAACCCCAAAGTGAACGATATATCCGCCATAGCGGCGCGTGTTGCGGTGAGTGAGTTGCACCATGGAGGCGAACATGCCTTGGCCGGTATGCTTGGAGATGACACGGCTCCCGCGGAAGAACTCGCTGGCGACAGTAAGCGTGACCAGCACGGCGAGCGCGATCGCCATCAGTGAATAGAAATAAGAAATATCCTGCCAGGGCTTGAGGCCGAAGGGCGAGCCCCAACCCTGCGGGGTGATCATCAGGAAGATCGCAACGACGATTGCGCCAATCGTCGGCCACATAAAATTGCGCTTCAGGCTTTCGAGTGAAGTCTTGCGCCAGGCCAGTAGCGGACCAATGGCGGTTAGGATCAAGAGCAGTAGAGCTACGGGAATGGCGACGCGGTCGTAAAACGGAGCGCCGACCGTGATCTGATGGCCTTGCACGAGTTCGGAAATCTTCGGGAACCAGGTGCCCCACAGAACGGTGAAGCAGAGCAGAACGAAAAGGAGATTGTTGAACAGGAAGCTGGATTCGCGCGAGACCAGCGATTCGAGCTTGTGCTCGCTGCGCAGATGAGACTTGTTCTTGAAGAAGAAAAAGAGGAACACAGCCAAAGTGATCCCAAGGAACCAGGCAAACCAGTCTCCGATGGAAGACTGCGCGAAAGCGTGTACCGAACTGATGATGCCGCTGCGCGTGAGAAAAGTTCCGAGAATGGCCAGCCAGAATGTGGCGAAAACAAGCCACATGTTCCACATCTTTAGCATGCCGCGCTTTTCCTGCATCATGACTGAATGCAGAAAAGCTGTGCCGGTGAGCCAGGGCATGAGCGAGGCGTTCTCCACCGGATCCCATCCCCAGTATCCGCCCCAGCCCAGAACGGAGTAGGCCCAGTGTGCGCCTAGAAAAACTCCGCACGTGAGGAATGCCCAGGTGACCATGGTCCAGCGGCGGGTGATGTGAATCCACTTCTCGCCGGGATACTTCATGATCAAAGCGCCGAGAGCAAAGGCAAACGGAACGGTGAACCCAACGTATCCCAGATAAAGCATGGGCGGATGAATAACCATCTCCGGATATTGCAGGAGGGGGTTTAATCCATTGCCATCGGCGGGAATCGTCCCTTGCACAATCCCGAAAGGGTTGGCCGCCAAGTTGAGAAGCAAAAGAAAGAATATCTGCACGCCAGCCAACACCACCGAGGCATAGGCGAAGAGCCGCGGATCGGTCCTGTAACGTAGGCGAAGAACGAATCCGTAGGCGGCGAGCAGCAGCGACCAAAAGAGCAACGAGCCTTCCTGGCCCGACCAAAGAACCGCAAACTTATAGGCGGCCGGCAGATCGCGGTTGCTGTGGTGGAGGATGTAGCTGATGGAGAAGTCGTTCTGGAAGGCGCAGATGACGAGTACGACTGAAGCCAGAAGAACGCCGGCGAAAGTAGCAATGCCGGCCCGGCGGGCGGTTTCGCCGATGCGCTCCGAACCCCGACGGAGCATGGCAATCAGCGGGCTTTCTTCGCCTGGAACAGCGTGGCTCGCCGTCACATCTGCCAGCTGCAAGGAAGCCCGCTTCTGAAAGGCCAGCGCGACGATCCCGGCGAGGAACGAATAGACGCTCAACGCCAACGCGAGGAGAAGTGCAAAACTACCTATTTCCGCCATGTGGGGGAACCTTGGCCTATTTTTTCAGAAATACCCGCGCCAGGCAACCGCGTGGTCCGACCGGCCACGAAAAACCTGCGGATAAGAGCCTAGAGTAAAAACGAACTGGCGTGGTTGCGTAAATCTGCCGAGCAAGGCGACAGCCCCAGAATTGTATCCAGGCGGCCGGCGCGCAACCGCCTGACATGTCATAGGAGTCGACGCCGTTTAAGCGCTCTGCTGGTGATAACGCTGCATTACTTCGCGCTCTGCTGTGAACCAATCGTCGGCTTCGCTGCCCGCTCCGGGATGGCGTTGCTGATAGAGTTCGTAAGCGCGCCGCCGTATTTCATCTTCGAGGTTGATGGGAACCACATTCTTGGTCTTCCGAACCTCGAACATCTTAGTTTCGGACTTGGTTTCCGAGATGGCGTCGGACGGTTTTGTTGACTTGGTGGTTGTCGCGATTGCGGCGGCCTCAGGCTTGATCTCTGAGGTTGCTAACTCTGCACTTGGAGCCGCATTTACTTCGGGAATGCCGGCCGCAGTGGGAACATCCGTTTGCGTTTTGCTGGTACGACCCTTGCCGGCACTAGATTTTGCTCTCGCCATATTCGAATACTCCTCACATATACCTAAGTCTAGGAAATGAATTGAGTTGCTCAGCGACCTACAAACACCTTGACCTGCAAAACGTCTAAGAACGCTGAAATTTATTGTAAGAGTTACTGCCAAGTATAAACCCGTGGAGCCTGTGGAAACACTCTTTCGCGTCAAGAAATCACTCAGGCCAGCTTTGCTATAATCGAAGCTCTTCAGATGGCGCTATCGTCTAGGGGTTAGGACGGAAGATTCTCAATCTTCAAACCCGGGTTCGATTCCCGGTAGCGCTACCAAGGCTTTCGTTCATGCTAAAGATTTCCTGCCTGCCGCTCCGGCAAGCCTCAGCATCTGTAATTTCCAAGCCCGTTGATTCTGGCTTCGAGCAAAGTAATTAACGTGAAGCGGATAGATTCGAACGAAGAAAGCGAAGAAGCTGTTCTGAAGCGACCCCCCTCTGGGCGTTTCTCTCATGCCTGGCGCGCCTTGCGGCACCGCAACTTCAAGCTGTTTTTCACCGGCCAAAGCATTTCGCTGATTGGCACTTGGATGACACGCGTTGCCACCAGTTGGCTGGTGTATCGACTTACCGGCTCTGCGTTGCTTCTTGGAGTGGTGGGCTTTGCCGGGCAGATTCCTACGTTCCTGCTGGCGCCTTTCGCTGGCGTTCTAGTCGACCGGTTGAATCGGCGCAATATGCTGGTGTGGACTCAGGCTCTGGCGGGTCTCCAATCGCTGGCCCTGGCCGGGTTGACGCTGGCAAAGGTCGTCACCATTCATGAAATTATCTGGCTGAGTGTGCTGCAGGGCTTGATCAATGCATTTGATATGCCTGGCCGGCAAGCCTTTTTAATACAGATGGTCGAAGACAAACAGGATTTGGGCAACGCGATAGCGCTCAATTCGTCGATGGTGAACGTGGCTCGGCTGATAGGGCCTGCGCTGGCTGGATTTGTGATCGCGGGGGTGGGCGAGGGATATTGCTTCCTGATCGATGGCATCAGTTACCTGGCAGTCATCGCTTCGCTGCTGATGATGCGGGTCAACATCGCACCTGCAAGGCGCGCCGCCGCCTCGATGCTGGAGCAACTGAAAGAAGGCTGGACTTATGTGCGCGGCTTTCCACCAATACGAACTATTCTTTTGCTCTTCGCATTAATCAGTTTGATGGGGATGCCGTTTATGGTGCTGATGCCCATCTTTGCGTCCAACGTTCTGCACGGTGGTCCTCATACATTCGGATTTCTGTTGGGAGCTTCCGGAGTTGGTGCGCTCATCTCGGCTGTTTCTCTTGCGCTGCGTAGGACGGTTCGAGGGCTTACGACGATGATCCAGATATCGGCCGCGCTCTTCGGCGTTGGCCTGATTTGTTTTGGATTCTCTCGAATCCTTCCGCTCTCGATGTTGCTTATGGTGGTCGTGGGTTTTGGCATGATGCAAGGGCTGGCGGCGAGCAACACGGTGATTCAAACATTAGTACCCGAGGATAAGCGTGGACGGGTCATGAGCTACTACACAATGGCTTTCGTGGGGATGGCTCCCTTTGGCAGCCTGCTGGCAGGTAGTCTTGCGCACCGTTTCGGCGCGCCTCACGCCGTCATGATTACGGGAGCATTTTGCCTTGCCGGGTCACTCTGGTTTACCAAACAACTGAAAGCGATCAGGAAGATCATGCTGCCGATCTACGTCGAGATGGGGATTATACGAAGCGAAATGGAGCCGGCTATGGAAGATCAGGTGGGACGCTGAATGCAACTGATTCGTTGCCTAATCCTCGCAATCGAGGTATGGATCGTTGCCGATGCATTCGACATCGAAGTTTCTTATGACAAGATTCTTTAGATCGACGCGCTTCGAGTGGAGCTTGATTGACAATTTACTTCTGCCGCCCTTACCTTTCCGTGGGGCGGTTGCGGAGGCGTTAGCGTGGCGCGCGAAGGAAACCTCGAATCTGAATTTCTTGCTGCTGTTCTATTTACGCTTTGCGTGAGCGGACTAGTCTGCGCGCAAACTGGCTCGCCATCTCTTGGGGTCTTCGAGAATCATGCGGACGTCGGCACCATATTGCACTCCGGGTCTGCGCAATACGATGCCGCGCAACACGCCTACACCCTTACCGGCAGTGGCGAGAACATGTGGTTTGCCTCGGACGCCTTTCAGTTTGCCTGGAAACAAGTTTCCGGCGATATCGCGTTGAGTGCGGACATTGCCTTCCCACAAGCAGGCGGGAACGAGCATCGTAAGGCGGTGCTGATGATTCGGCAGAGCCTGGATGCCGATTCACCTTATGCGGACGTGGCCTTGCACGGGGATGGGCTCACTTCGCTGCAATATCGCGATACCAAAGGCTCGACCACGCACGAGATTCAATCTAACATTTCTGCCCCTCATCGCTTGGGAATCGAGAAACGCGGCGCCTTCGTCTATGTATTCCTGGCGGCGGCTGGAGAATCGCTGCGGCCTTCGGGTGCGTCGATCAAACTGTCACTCCATGGACCGTTCTACGTGGGCATCGGCGTGTGCTCGCATGATAAAGATGTGCTCGAGAAAGCCATCTTCAACAACGTCGATCTCTCAACACCCGCGCCCAGTACCGCGCCGCCTGTACTTTACAGCACGCTTGAGACGGTGGCCATCGCTTCCACGGATCGCCGCGTAGTCTACACCGACGCCAGTCACTTCGAAGCGCCCAACTGGACGCATGATGGAGCAGATTTTCTATTTAACAAGGATGGCCACATACTCCGTCTCCCCGTTCGCGGCGGCACGCCCGCTGCCATCGACACCGGTAATGCGGTCCATTGCAATAACGATCACGGCATTTCTCCCGACGCAAAATGGCTGGCGATTAGCGACAGTTCGCA
The DNA here is from genome assembly GCA_049589695.1 of Candidatus Sulfotelmatobacter sp. Lineage (GTDB taxonomy): Bacteria > Acidobacteriota > Terriglobia > Terriglobales > Acidobacteriaceae > Sulfotelmatobacter. Next base: position 16,002 of record JBAWBG010000004.1, read on the forward strand.
GCCCGATCACGAGTCCAGCGTTTACATTGTGCCATTCGGCGGCGGCGCGGCGCGACGCGTCACCAAGGATTCTCCATCCTATTGGCACGGCTGGTCGCCTGACGGCAAGATGCTCGCTTTCGTGGGGAAGCGCAATGACGACTTCGACATCTACACTATTCCCTTCACCGGCGGCGAAGAAACACGATTGACTACAGCCAAGGGCCTTGATGATGGTCCGGAATACTCTCCCGACGGCAAATACATTTACTTCAACTCGGAGCGCTCCGGCCACATGCAGATCTGGCGCATGCAGGCGGATGGAAGCCAGCAGCAGCAAATCACTTTCGACGATTTCAACAACTGGTTCCCTCACGTCTCTCCCAATAGTAAGTGGATGGTTTTTCTTTCTTATGGGAACGATGTGGTTGGTCATCCGCCGAACAAGGACGTGCAGTTGCGCATCATGAATGTGGCGGATGGAAAGATCGATAGACCGATCACTGTCCTCGCCAAGCTTTTCGGCGGACAGGGGACAATGAATGTTCCGTCATGGTCGCCCGATAGCCTGAAGGTAGCTTTCGTCAGCTATCAATTGCTGCCCGCTGAAGATGCTGCAATAAAATGAGCGGCACGTCTGAACGTTAAGTTTGTTGCTGTAGTCGAGGAGATAGAAATCGTATGCGCGTTGGAGTTTTTACCCCTCTGCTGTCGCAGCTCCCGCTAGCTGCGGTTCTTAAGAAACTGAAGTCGCTGCAAATCGAGACGGTTGAGCTGGGCACGGGAAACTATCCTGGGGATGCGCACTGCAAATTGGCGATGCTCGAAGACGCCGCAGCGCTCGCAGAATTTCAAAGAACTCTCGCTGATCACGGGACCACGATCAGCGCCTTGAGTTGTCACGGCAATCCGCTGCATCCTGATAAAGCACGCGCACAACATGACCGCGACGTGAGCCGCACAACAATTTTGCTGGCAGAAAAACTTGGGATTTCAGTAGTGGTTGATTTTTCCGGATGCCCCGGAGATTCGCCGAATGCTACGGCGCCGAACTGGGTAACGTGCCCGTGGCCGCCGGACTATTTAAAAGTGCTCGACTGGCAATGGAACGAAGTGGTTGCCCCTTATTGGACGCAGCATGCGAAATTTGCCGCCGACCATGGGGTGAAGATCGCAATCGAAATGCATCCAGGATTTGTGGTTTATAGTCCGGAGACGATGCTCAAACTGCGGTCACTTGCTGGGCCAAGCGTAGGCTGCAACTTCGATCCCAGCCATCTTTTTTGGCAGAGCATTGATCCCATCGCGGCCGTGCGCGTACTCAAGGACGCGATCTTCCACGTGCATGCCAAGGATACGCAAATCTATGGGGCGAACCTGCCGCGTACCGGCGTGCTCGATACCAAGCCGTACACCGAAGAACGCGATCGCGGCTGGATCTTCCGCACTTGCGGTTACGGCCACGGAGCCGAATGGTGGAGTGAATTTATTTCCACCCTGCGCATGTTTGGCTACGATAATGTGCTCTCCATCGAACATGAAGATAGTTTGCTGTCGCCGGAAGAGGGGCTGACCAAAGCGGCCAATTTTCTCAATAGCATCGTAATCCGGGAACAGCCTGCAGCTGCCTGGTGGGTATAGCGTGAAGCTACGGACGACACGATGAAAACGATCAGGACGGCGATTATTGGTACGGGCTTCATGGGCCGAGTCCATCTCGAAGCGGTTCGGCGGTTGGAATTCGCGGAAGCTGCTGCGATCGCCGGCAGAAATGCAGAAGCTGCGCAACGTCTGGGCGAAGGATTTTCCATCCCTGCGATAACGTCGAATTACCATGATGTTCTTCGCAATCCGGCGATCGATACGGTTCACATCTGCACGCCGAATGCTCAGCACTTTCCCATGGCCAAGGAAGCGCTGCAAGCGGGAAAACATGTGATCTGCGAAAAGCCGCTGGCCACGAATGTAAAAGAGGGAGAGGAACTAGCCGCACTCGCCGAGCGCCAGGGCTTGCAGAACTGCGTCTGCCACAATCTGCGTTACTATCCGATGGTGCAGCAGATGCGGCGTATGCGGGAAGATGGGGACCTGGGTGAAATTCTTGCTGTTCAGGGCACATATTTTCAAGACTGGCTGCTCTACGAAACAGATTGGAACTGGCGCGTAGATGCCAAAGCCGGTGGGCCTTCGCGTTGTATGGCCGATATTGGCTCGCACTGGTTTGACATGGCGGAGCACGTCACCGGGTTGCGGGTGACTTCTCTCTGCGCCGATCTGCAAACGTTTCATCCCATGCGCAGACAGCCGAAGCGTACGGTCGAAACTTTTTCCAATCAACAACTCGGCCCGGAAGATTATTCTGAAACTGCAGTGGACACGGAAGACTTTGGCGCAGTTATCTTTCGCATGGGCGAGCGGGCGCGCGGCAGCGTTGCGGCCAGCCAGGTTTCCGCGGGGCGCAAGAACCGCCTCAGCATTGAGATCTGCGGCACGCGAGCTTCGGTTGCGTGGAGTCAAGAGCGTCCTGACGAATTGTGGGTAGGACATCGCGATGCCGCGAACCAGATATTTGTGAAAGATCCTTCACTGCTCAAACCCAAGGCGCGCAGCTACGCCGACCTTCCGGGCGGCCACAGCGAGGGCTACGACGATACATTCAAGCAGGTCTTCCGCCGCTTCTATGCTTCCATCTCCACCCCTGGCGAAGCGCGTGACTATCCTCAATTCGCCGATGGAGTGCGGCAGTTGCATATTCTTAGTGCTGAACTAGAGAGCGACCGAGCGCGGGGATGGGTCGACGTCCGCGTGCCGGGTTCCAAAAGCTAAAACGGCAGTCGAAAGGCACACGTGTTAATTCTCGCCGCCATTGTCGCCATCTTCATCTACGGGATGATCGCCGCCATGCTCGGCACAATTTTGCCCGAGCTGTCCGATCGATTTAAGCTGACTCCCAGCCAGAATGGCACAATTGCCTCTGCTCAAGCGCTGGGGCTGATTGCCGCATCTCTCGCGACCGGGCCGCTGATTGATGACCAGGGTAAGAAGCTCGGCATTGTTCTGGGCCTTGGCCTGATTGCTGTCGCGCTATTCGTACTACCACGAGCGGCAGGCTTTCTCAGCATAGTTTTTCTGCTGTTTTTCCTCGGAGTGGGAGGTGGCATCACGGTAACCGGCGCGAATGCTCTCGCCAGTGATGTTGGCGAAGCGCACCGCGCAATGGCGCTCACCCTGGCCAATCTTTTCTTCGGGCTCGGCGCGCTCGCTACACCGTTTATCGCGGCAAATCTTTTCGGACGAAACTGGGTGCGGCTCTGCTACACCATCGCATCCCTGACTGTCGTCACAGTAGTAATCGAGGCGCTTACCAGGATGCCCGGGCCGACTGGAACTGGACGATTCGTGTTGACAGATGTAGCTCCCGTACTCGGACACCCGCTGCTGTTTTTGACAGCTCTCTTCGTCTTTCTCTATATCACCTGTGAAGTGGGCATGTGGAACTGGCTGCCTAGGCACCTGATCGCGCAGGGCATTCCTGAAGCGCGAGCGCTCAACATACTGTCGCTTGGATTTGCATTGGGTATTTTGATTGGCCGTGCCGCCATCTTGCCGGTCCTCAATCACGTGCCTGCCGTTACGGTCACCCTATGGGGATCTGTGGCGATTGCGCTTACCACTTTTCTATTGCTTCGAATGAAATCAGCCACGGCTGCTGGGGTATTGGTTTTTCTTGCGGGACTATCGATGGCACCCGTCTTTCCCAGCACGCTGGCTATCGTGGGCGACGCTTTTCCGCGCATGACCGGGACCGCTATTGGTTTCGTGATCACGTGCGGATGGATTGGTCTCGCCGTGAGTTCACGCGTCATCGGCGCGATTGCGGGCGGCGACCCGCGAAGGCTGAAGAAAGCGCTGCTGGTGATCCCAGCCTCCGCCGTTATTATGGTCGGCCTGGATTTGGCAATTCGGAGTGCGCTCCGCTAGAGACGGAGCGACTTTGTCGAATCTTCGGAGTTAGATCTTCAAGGCGCGCATGTAGCCGGCGTCGATCTTCAGCGCTTCCATTTCCGGCATATCGAACTGCTCTTGCTCCACAAAAATATGTTTGATGTTGGCTTTCTTGGCCGCTTCAAAGATCGGGTGATAGTCAATGGTTCCGTGCCCCAGTTCCGTCGAAGGCGGAGGATTTGATGGAGTGGAGGAAGGAGTCAACTTGAAGTCCTTTACGTGCAGCATGCAGATGCGCCTGGGGTAGCGAGATAGAAGTTCCGCCGGTTTCTGGCCGGCGACGACGGCCCAGCCGCAGTCCAACTCCATGCTCACCTTCGCGGGGTCGGTTGACTTCAAAAGCTCGTCATAGAACAGCACACCATTTTCAGAACGAAATTCCGGGGTGTGATTGTGATAGGCGAAATGCATTCCCGCCGCATTTACTTTCTCTCCGATGCGATTGAACTGCTCTGCATTCCAGCGCCAATCTTCAAGCGTCATGGACTCCCTGGCAGCCCGTGATCCCGGTTCCTTCACGCGTGACTGATCCTTCAGCATGGGAGACGAACAGACGATATATTCAAGCGCAAGATCTTTTCCGTACTGAATGGTTTCGTCCAGCTTCGGCAAAAGATCCTTCAAAGAATAGTGCGCGCTTACGCAGTGCAAGCCGACTTGATCCATGGCCTGTTTCACGTCACTCGGAGTGTGACCGAAGAAGCCCGCGGCCTCCACTTCGCGATAGCCGAGAGCAGAGATCTGTTTCAGTATTCCTTCATAGTCTTTGGGCAGAACGTCGCGCACGGAATACAGCTGCAGACCGAGGGGAAGGCCCAGTGGATTGGCCATGAGGCGAGGCACATGGCTCCATAGCGCCGCGCAGGCGGCCGAGGCAGAAGCGGTTTTTACGAAAGTCCTTCTAGAAATCCGACGCATGATGAAATCCCTCATTTCATTTTCGAAATTAGCAACGGCGACTTACCCACGGATTTTCTTCGCGCTTTCGTCCCAGGTTGCAATTGTGTTTTTGAAATATGCGTAGTTAGCGAGATGGCAGCCGATGGCCGCATGATTGCCGAACACTTCGTTCTCCACTGTAGGTTTGCGAGTTCGGACCGAATCGAAAAACTTTGCCTGGTGCGCCGAGATATCGCTGTAGCCTTGCGGCGCGCTAAAAGTTTCGGCCTCGACTGTCTGGTAATCAAGCGGTCCGGGCTCTGGATGCTCCGTCTTCCACTGTGCCAGATACTCTTTGCGAAGCCGCTCGGGCCATCCCTTGATCGAATAACCCTCGGGCTTGGGAGTTGTATCTTGGGGAGTGAAGACCAGAGTTTGGCCATTGATCTCCATGGTGCCTTTGGTGCCGTGGAATTTGATCGGTTCGCCGCCGGCGTTGTTCAGATTGCAGCGCAGCACGACGCGGAATTTCGGATAGTCGTAGAGCGTCTCGATCACATCTGGAAAGTCCCGTCCATCTTTCCAGCGATAGAGGCCGCCGCTGGTTTGCGCGCGCCGCGGAGCCTCATTCGTTCCTGAGACGAAGTAAATTCCGGAGAGCAGGTGCACAAAAAGATCGCCGGCCAGTCCTTCACCATAATCAGAAAAGCAGCGCCAGCGAAAGAAGCGAGCCGCGTCAAAAGGACGCTTCGGAGCGCCGACCAGGAATTCGTTCCAGTCGATGGTTTGCTCGCTCGCGTCCGGAGGGATGGGATACACCCACGCGCCACTCGGTGAATTTCGGTCCGACGCGCCCTCGATAAAAAATACATCGCCGAGAGCCCCGGACGAATAAAGCTCCCGAGCCTTCTCGTAGACAATGGAACTCACTCGCTGGCTGCCGACCTGCATGATGCGATTTCCTTTTTGCACGGCGTCCACCATGGCGAAGCCATCTTCGATGTCGTGCGACATCGGCTTCTCGCAGTACACATCCTTACCCGCCGCACAGGCGTCGACTACAACGCGCCGATGCTGGTGGTCAGGAACGGCGACGATCACCGCGTCTATATCTTTGCGGTCGAGAATTTCTTTGTAGTGGCGAGTTGCCGGAACCTGTTTCTGTACGGCTTCCTGCGCGGCCTCGTGCCGGCTGTCATAGAGATCGCAGACCGCGACGCACTCGATGCCCGGTACGGCGAGAGAAGCCTGCAAAAGCTCGCAGCCACGGGTGCCCGTGCCGATCGATGCAAATCGTACTCGATCGCTCGGGGCCACCGGACGTTCTGCGCCCCACAATGCCGCAGGCTGCAAAAGAGTGAACTTGACTGCGGCTCCGGCTGCGACAGAGCCTGAGCCGATCCGCATGAAATCGCGACGCGTCAAAGAATGCATTTCATACCCTATTGTTTCTGCCAGCAGCTTTCAGTTGGCGAGTTTGTGAATCTGCTACCGCGCACTCAGGTCGACATAGTGGCTGAACGTGGAGAGTGCGACCTGATCGTTGCCGGGAATATAAAAACCGAACTTGCCGAGACTAAGATTATTTTCGGAAGGCGTCCAGCGATCGAGGACCATCCAACTGTCGCCCTGCCTGATCTGGTGAACGATCTCATTGGCACTGACTTTGATTTGAATCGTACGAAAAGTTTTTTCTCCGTCTTGTGCGGAATTTTGATCTCGTCACCTTTCTGCCCGTTTTTTATCACCGTGCGATAGAAATTATTATCATCCATTTGAAACAGGATGTAGGTGTTCACGTCGGTGCAGTTCAGCAGCCGGTGTCCCTTGCTCAGCATCGCGAAAAAACAAACGTACCCACGATAGACGAGTCCCATACCGCTTTGGCCGAGGATCTGCCTGACCTCGTAGCGGCCTGCCAATTTTCTAGCGGGAGTGTCCATGGCTCACCCCGGTTCGGGGGCCATAGCATCTTAATAGATTTGGGTGAGAAGTGTAGTATGCCGCTCTTTCTATGCCCGCAGGAGGTTGCGGACAATGAACAGAACATTGGCCGGACGCTCTCCCAATCTCCGCATAAAGTAGGGATACCACTCAGAGCCGAAGGGGATGTAGACGCGGACGTGCCAGCCCTCACGCACCAAACTCTGTTGCAGATCGCGGCGGATGCCATAGAGCATCTGGAATTCGAACGAATCGCGGGAGATTTTTTCTGAAGTCGCGAAAGCCTGGGCTTGACGCACCATGTTTTCGTCGTGCGTAGCCAGGCCGTGATAGACGCCGCTCTTCATCAGAATCTTCATTAACTTTACATAGTTGGCGTCGACTTCCGATTTTGCCGCGAAGGCAATGTCCGCGGACTCTTTATAAGCTCCCTTGCACAGGCGAATGCGGATTTTTTCGGCAAGAAGCTTTTCCACATCACTCTCGGACCGCTTGAGATAAGACTGGATCACGGTGCCGACTGAGTTCGCGTTTCCCGGCATGCGGTGCAGTTCATGGACGAAATCAAGCGTGCGCTGCGTGTAGGGAGATCCCTCCATGTCAATGCGAACAAATCCGGGAGGATTCATGGACGCAGCCTTGGCCACAAGGCTGCTGACGATCTCGCGCGCCAGGTTTTCGTCGACATCAAGACCCATGTGAGTGAGTTTGAGGCTGATATTGGCGTTGAGTTGGTTGGCGACGATGGCGTCCAGAATCTGGTGATAGAGCTGGGCGCTGTGGCGAGCTTCTTCTGGATTGGTTACGTTTTCCCCGAGATTGTCGATGGAGACGCTCATGCCCGCGCGGTTGATTGCGTGAGTTGCGCGGACGGCGTCGGCGATCTCCGTTCCGGCGACGAAGCGTCCAGAGACACGGCGTCCGACGGAAGAGCTCTCGGCAAAATGGCGCAAAAATTGATTCTCAGAGAGACGGACGAAGAACGCTCTCAGCATGCCGCACCCAAATACTTGTAAGCCTCCGTCACTAATTGGTGCATGAAGATCACAGAAAGTTGTATCACAGCGGCGATATTGCTTCGAGAGATGGGGACGACCCAATATCAGGCAGAGGGCTGAAGAAGGAACACTAACGCGACTAGAGCCCGAACTTCACTTCAACAGCTTCGTGAGTTGCGTACAGCGCAGGCTCCCATCTCCACTCCCGCAATGCATTTTGCGCAGATTGAACCAGCAGCGGATGGCCACCTTTGATTTCGACTGATTTGACCGCGCCGTTGGGCGCGACCAGCACATCTGCCTTCACTTTGCCCTGGATGTTCATGGAGCGGGCTAAGCTGGGATACTGCGGGGCTACCTGGCTGATAATTTTACGGGTACTCTCCGGGTGATCCTGGGAAAGAAGCCGCCCGGGGGCGAACATCGTGAATGAAATTAGAAAAAAGGCTGAAAGTGCAAGCTGCCAGCGCGCGAGTAGTTTCATGGGGGCGACTCACGCAGAATAAGAGGAATCTAATCTACGAAGTAGATTACAACGGTAATTCGCGGAAGGGTGCCTAACGGTATCTGGTAAGGGATTGGAAAGAAGCAATTTATTTTCCGTGTTCTTCCAGAAACTTTTCCACCTCGATAGCGGCCTTGCATCCGCTTCCCGTCGCGAGGCAAGCCCGCACGATGTAGGCTACGCGCGCGCCCGATGCCTTCTACCAGGAGTAGTGCGCTGTGTACGTGACCGTTTTTTCTTCGTCGGGGGCAACGGTCACAGGAAATTCAATCGTGTGGCTGTCGGTCTTTTTGTACTCAACCGAACTGGAAGGGATATTCCAGTTCGCCGCTCGATAGAGATGTTCGACAACGCGAACGTCTACCGGTTCCTTCTTGTGGTTGCGCAGCTTGATCTCGAAAGATTCGGTGGCTGTCCGGTTGTTGCTGTCGACGATGTAGTCGCTGCGGCGGCGCTCGCCCGCGAGATCAAAAGCGTTGCCAGTATAGATACGCACGGTCTCGTCATGCGGGGTGTGGTCGATCGTGTTTTCGCCGGTGAATTCAATCTGGCCATCGTCGTTGCGGCGATAAAAGCGCACCCGGCCTTTCGGCAGCGGCATGCCTAGATGGTTCGCATCCGAATTGCGGAACTCGCGCATCACCCAAATCTTCGGATTCGATTCCGTGCCGTAGGAGTGATCGTTGCGAATGTTATCCCAGTTCCAGCCGTTGTAGCGGTTGCTATCAATCTTGACACCATCGTAAATGTAGATCTGCTTGGTGACCACCCCCGCCGCCCGAATAAATTCCACCTGCTTGGTTTCGCGGTCGCGCAGCGTGGTCGTGCGTTCGAGCGTATAGAGGTGGTACTCATCGAAAGTTTTCTCTGTGACGGGAGGGTTAAACACTCCGCCTCCTATGCCTGCGATTTTCGCCTGAGCGAACACCCGGCCATCCGTTGCCCCTGATTGAACCTTGTTTACATCCCCGGCCATCAGCTTAATGCGGGCATTCTCGAAAGCCTTGCCGGTCTGGTTATCCATGGTGACCCAGCCCACAATGTCGACGAGGTCTCCTTTTTCGGGCGCAACGATGTTGTAATCCGCCTGCCAGGTCATGCCGCCGGTAATATAGGAAAATTCGGCGGGAAATTTGCCGCCTTTGTCGGTGGCGAGCGTCCACTCCAACCGCGGCTTCAGGATGCTGTCGTCGGTGAGACTGGGAAAAATTGGCGTACCGGGGAGAGTGAAGCGAAGTTGACCGTCGACTTCGATGACAGGCTGTTCGGATGCGCCCATCATCTGGTTCTGGTAATACTGCTGGCCGTAACGGTTCATGGCGAAATAGTCGTGCGGGGCGTATCCGCTGCGGATGATTTTGCCCTTAATGATCTTGTCCTGAAATTCAAAATCGATTGTCTTGCCCACGTAGAGTGAAAGAAGCAGAGGTTCGGAGATAGGATCGGCGCGATAGTTTTGCTCCAGCACGCGCACCGCGTGTTTGCCGGTGGGATCGCGGAGAATCACCGAGTCAGGCTCGAGGTGATTGGTGATGTCATTCACGTTGACCTGGTTTTCGCCGGCCTTCAGATCAAGCGGAAGTTCTTGCCGCACCACGGCGAAATCTTCGTTGTAGATAGTGAGGGAGGGCGGCGAAGACTGTGCGAAAAGGCTGACGCAAAGAGCAAACAAGCAGACGAAGCGAGCGACCATAAAGCTAGCCCTCCGCGGGAAAGCCCCGCCGGCGCATCTTCAGAGTTAGACACCGGAAGCCGGTCTTTTGCTTTCCCCGTCGACTTCCCACATCTCAGTCAAACTTTATCGACAATGGAACGCGGGGGGAAGTGATTCTTGCGTGCCCGGTCAGAATTGCGCGGCTAGCGTCCGTGTTCTTCCAGGAATTTTTCCACCTCGATCGCGGCCATGCATCCGCTTCCCGCAGCGGTGATGGCCTGCCGGTAACGGCGGTCTTGTACATCGCCACAGGCAAAGACGCCATGCACGCGAGTTAACACGTAGTTGTGCGTCTTGAGATAACCGTCGGCGTCGGTATCGAGTTGCCCGTCGAACATCTTCGCGTTGGGATTGTGGCCAATGCCAAGAAACATTGCGCTGGTAGGAAAGTCCGAAACTTCACCGGTTTTAAGATTTCGTAGCTTGAGGCCGGTGACTTCGTGTTTGATGGGATCGTAAACATCTTCCACTACGGTATTGGTGAGGAAATGAATCTTGTCATGATGCTGCGCCCGTTCCAGCATGATTTTGGAGGCGCGGAAGGTATCGCGGCGATGAATGAGCGTAACCTTGGAAGCAAAACGAGTGAGGAATAAAGCCTCCTCCATTGCAGAATCGCCGCCGCCGATCACTACGATTTCCTTTCCGGAGAAAAAAAAGCCGTCGCAGGTAGCGCATGAGGAAACGCCGTGACCGATTAGCTTTTGTTCGTTGGGCAATCCCAGCCAACGCGCGGAGGCGCCGCTGGCGATGATCAAAGTTTGAGTGTGCACCTGGTGTTTACCCAGATGAAGGAGAAAGGGGCGCTGGCTTAGATCGACGCTGGTGAGGTGAGCCATGCGATACTCGGCGCCGAAGCGTTCCGCCTGTTTCCGCATGTTCTCTACCAGTTGCGGTCCCATAATTCCTTCGGGAAAACCCGGGAAATTCTCGACCAGCGTAGTCATCGAAAGCTGGCCACCGGGTTCGTGGCCTTCTACTACAAGCGGTTTCAGATTGGCACGCGCGGTGTAGAGAGCTGCCGTGTGTCCGGCGCAGCCAGAGCCGATGATGACGACATTGCGGAGTTCGCTCATATTTTTGCGTGTTTCGTTAGATTGCGGATTTCCGATTTCGATGCATTGCAGGATCTCAAGAACAAAAGTTAACCGCTAAGGTTACCCGGTATGCGAAGAGTGCTCATTTTTTTTCGTCGGGAGGTTTCGCTAGCTTCTGCTTCGCGGCGGACTTCGATCGGGGCGTTGGGATCTGGGCCAATTCTGTGGGAACAATGTGCGACGCTCCAAGCAGCCGACGATAGTCCGACAGGAGTTCTGATCCGCTGCGGAAAAGCGGATCATAGGCGCTCTGGTCAGGGGCAGGCCCATTGTCCGAACCATTGCAGCGTGCGAGCGCGATTGACGACTTTCCGAAACGTTCCAGCCGAATGCGGCTGACAGGCGTGTTTGCCGAAACCATGGCGGCCGGACTGCTGATCGCCGAAGCACTGTCTTCCATCGAAACCTGGATCAGGTCTTTGGGATCGCGCAGGTGCAGCACCAGAGTCTCGACCATGTTCTTACCGTCATTGCTAAAGGAATATTGCACGCTGGAAAACAAGGCCTGCGCGAGAAATTCGCGACGGATCCGTACATAACGAGCGACCGAGGGCTCTCCAGAAATTTGAGTGCTTTGTCCAGGCTGAAGAAAGTTCGGCGCATCCGTGAGCGTGGACACCCCATGAGAGATTTCGAAGTCCGAAGTAAACGCCGGCTGTTTTGGAATGTGCGCCAAGGCGGCTGCAATTTCCTTTTGCTCTGGTGCGGATGGTGTGCACACGTTCAGAACATTGACTTTTACTTGCGGCTGGCCGGACTGAGCTTCAGTTGGTTGCTGGGCTGACACCGGAAAACTGCACAGCAAGCCAGCCAGGACAAAAATTGTTTTTGGGATCACTGCGGAATTCTAAATGATGACCGCGAAAAAGCTTAAACCTGCCTAATATTAAACATCGCACAGGGAATTTTGCCCGCGGCGAGAAGGCGATTAGAATTCAATTATGGCAAATCTAACACTGGTTTACGGCATGCGGCTGCTGCCTTCGGAAGATGTGGCCGAAGTGGGCCAGGCTCCAGTAAAGCTTACCAACGGACACGAGGCCCACGTGACCATGCATGTGCTAGAGGGCAGCAAAGAAGAAATCGAAAAACAGTTGCGCAATAGCTTGGAAGCATTCTTCGATCTGTATCCGGAGATCTAGCAATTTTCGGATAAGATGCGGCGCTCGGGTACGGGTGCTAAGGTCTGAGGTCAGCAGCGAGTCCAATCATGCGGGAATTTTACTGGAAGATGCGCGCAAGATTGCTGGCGGCCGGCTTGTGGCCACAAGGCTGGGTCGCGCGCGGGGCCTTCTATTCCCTGAATCTGGCGATTGGACTCTTCGTTCTTAAGTTATTGTTGAATTTGTGGGCACCAGCGGTCAGCGAAAGCCTCGGAGGCTGGATCAAGTTTCTCATTTTCGATGCGGCGCTTCTTTTTGCTATTCTCGCTTTCCGTGGGTTGAAGCAACGAGTCCTCTGGCGGTTGCGCAATCGCCTCATCGTAACTTATGTCTTCATTGGAGTGATTCCCGCGGTTCTGCTGGTGGCAATGGCTCTCATCGCCATTTACCTTTTCGCCGGTCAGTTCGCCAGCTTTGTTGTGACCTCCGAGATTAATTCTCAGCTGCGCAGCATGCAGGCGGTAAATGCGGCGGTGAGCAACGAACTTGCTTCCCGCATCGAAAAGGGCGAGCCGCCAACTGCTGAATCACTGGCTGGACTAAGGAAGCGTGACCGTGCCTGGGGAAGGCGCAGAGTTTGTGCATGGCGCGGTTCCCGGATTCTCTTTTTTAGCGGCAGTACCCAGGATTCATCGGCGATGACCTTTCCTGATTTCTTCAACAAGGAAGGCGGCGAGTTTGCCAAGGCAGTTCGTGAAGGTCAGCCATTTAAGGAGATCGTTCGCGACCAGGGCGAGCTGTATTTGCGCGTGGCTTCGGTGTTTGACATTGGGCAGGAGAAACTGACGGTTGTAACCGGCGAGCCCCTCGATAAGAATTTGCTCTCGCAGATTGCTGCGAATCTGGGGGAAATCACACTCTACGCGGCAGGGATTGGTCTGGACGAGACTCGGCAGAGCAGTAAGGAGCAGGGCGGCGCAAAGGAAAGTACTCCGCCAGTTTCTCTATCTGCGAAACCGGAAGAAAAGCGAGACGGCTTTGTTATCAGTGGGAGCGCAGCGGCCGCCAAGGCCGAACCGGGTCAACAGGTTCTCCGCCCGACATTCACCGTGGGCGCGCTCGCCGCATCATCAGGTTTGATGGATCGCGAGATCACGTTTGGCACGCCGCTTCCGGTTGTGGATTGGAAGACCGGCGAACGGGCGCGGGCCGGCGCCTTGGTGAAAGTTCTCACCCGTCCGTCCGTGCTCTATAGCCATCTGTTTGCGGCGCTGGGAGATTTCGCCCAGGGAGTGGAATACATCCTGCTGGCGGTGCTCGTTATCTTCGCGCTGATTGAGTTGATTGCATTGATCATCGGCACGCGCATGACGAAGACGGTCACGGGCGCAGTGGCGCAACTGTACGATGCCACCAGAAACGTGGATCGCGGTGATTTCAGCCATCGCATACCGGTGAAATCCGCTGACCAGTTGGCGCAACTTTCACTGTCGTTCAACTCGATGACGGAATCGATCGAAAAACTCATTCAGGAGCAAAAGGAAAAGCAGCGTCTTGAAGGGGAACTCGCCATTGCGCAGGAGGTGCAGGCACAATTATTTCCGCGGCAAATAACGGAACTCGAGTCGCTTGAAGTGCATGGGTT
>JBAWBG010000005.1:0-2497 GCA_049589695.1 Candidatus Sulfotelmatobacter sp.
ATGGAAAATTGGCCGCCAACTGCAAGGAGACGGATCGGAATTCTGTTCTTGAAGTGTTTTTTGTTGAAATCCATGTCGTCGAGGATTCTGCGGCAGTAGTCGAAGGCCGCAACCATTCGTCCATCTCTCGCGTAAGCCTTCACATAAGCGGCAACGGCGTCCGGTGGGACCGCTCCTGGCTTGTGTACTTTGTTCTTGTACCACCACCCGACATAGATGTCTTCTTTGCCCTTGGTCAGCTCGGCAGGCAAATGGGGAAGCATCATGAAAATGAAGTTCCACTTCCTTTAGTAGTCGGAAAGCTGAATGTCGTTCACGGGCTTCTCGTCGCCGCCACCAAGCCTCCTGTCGGCCGCTTGGTTCTCCTCTCCAAACTCGAAGAGACGCTGTTGATCGATGGGAAGCGTTTCGACCTGTCGGCCAACCGCTATCAGGTGTTATTCACCCGCAAGGATTCCACTATCTCAAACAGTTTCGCCTCGACCCGTTTCCAGTGTTTACGTATGAAGTAGAAGGCATCGAGATGGAGAAGTCTGTGTTCATGATTCACGGCGAAAACAGCGCGGTGATTCATTATGAACTGAGGAAGAACAATCGTCCGGAGGTACCGAAGAACCTGCGGCTGGAAATTCGTCCGTTGATCGCATTCCGCGACTACCACGGCACGACTCACGAAAACGACGCCATTAACCCAGCCGTGCAAGAACACTCCAGATTGGCAAGTGTCACTCCTTATCAAGGATTGCCCAGCCTGCACTTAGCACACAACGCCATTGAGCTGCGGAAGACGGGCGACTGGTACCGCAACTTTGAATATGGCGCGGAGCGCGAACGCGGGCTCGATTTTTCTGAAGACCTCTTCAATCCCTTTGTGCTGAGTTTCGATCTGCGGTCGCGCCGCCAGGCATCGATCATCGCCTCCACCGAGGAACGCGACGCTGCCCAAGCAGTCACATACCGGCAGGTGGAGATCACACGTCGCCGAAGAGCAATCGTGGCATCTCCCATGGAGGATGGCTTTGCCCAAAGCCTCGCCTCTGCTTCAGACCAATACCTGGTTTCGCGTGGAGACGAGAAAACGGTCATCGCTGGCTACCACTGGTTCGGCGACTGGGGTCGCGACACCATGATCGCCCTGCCAGGCCTCACGTTACCGACCGACAAGTATGACGTCGCGCGTAGTATCCTGCGCACTTTCGCAAAGACCGTGAATCAGGGAATGTTGCCGAATCGCTTTCCTGACGCGGGCGAGACACCGGAATACAACACGGTCGACGCCGCTCTCTGATTTTTCGAAGCGGCTCGCGCATACCTCGCGTACACCGGCGATCTGGAGTTCGTCCGCGACGAACTCTACTCCATATTTGCAGACATCATCGCCTGGCACACTCGCGGTACGCGCTACGGAATCAAAGTGGATGAAAGCGGCTTGCTGGTTTCCGGCGAACCTGGAGTCCAACTCACATGGATGGACGCCAAGGTCGGCGAATGGGTGGTAACGCCACGACGGGGCAAGCCTGTTGAAATCCAGGCTCTCTGGTACAACGCGCTGTGCATTATGGAAGACCTGCAGGTTCGAGGACGAGGCTTCCCGAAAGCGCTATCGCCATATGGCCGCGGTCGCGCAGTGGAGCTTCAACCAACTCTTTTGGAACGAAAAGCTAGGCTGCTTGTACGACGTGATAAACGGCGGTCCACCCGATCCATCCATCCGCCCCAACCAGATCTTCGCAGTGAGCCTGCCTCACAGCATGTTGCGCCAGGACCGGGCCAGAAGCGTGGTGGAGAAAGTTGAAGAACACCTGCTAACCCCTTTCGGACTTCGGAGTCTCGCACCAAGCGACCCGCACTATCGCGGACGAGACACCGGCGCCCCCACGCAACGTGATGGAGCCTACCACCAGGGAACTGTTTGGTCGTGGCTGCTGGGCCGTTCATTACCGCCTATATAAAGGTGAATAGAGGAAGTGAGGAAGCTAGGCGCCAAGCACAAGCCTGGTTGTCTCCTTTTGAGTCCCACCCCGCGGAAGCCAGGTTTACGTCATATCTCGGAGATTTTCGAAGGAGACGCGCCTCATCGCCCTTGCGGATGTATTGCCCTGGCTTGGAGCGTCGCCGAGATTCTATGTGTTTACTGCGAAGATGTAAGGAGGGCGCGACCGAACACACGCCGCCAAAAGCTGGCGCAGCCAAAAGCAACAACCGGCTAGTCGCGCATGAGCACGTGACTCTATCCTCTGGTGGAACCGTTCTCTAAAATACCGCCACTACAATGACGCTCCGGCCTCGCTGAGTGCGATAGATAATTCGCCAATACAGAATGTCATTGTACGAAATTAACATGTTTAAGTAAACAGTTGATAATAAACGAGATATTGGTGGAGGCGGCGGGAGTCGAACCCGCGTCCGAAAATGTTACTGGTCAAGAGACTACATGCTTATTCGCGTTCATGCCCCAGGCGTTTGGCGCCATTGCTGGCGCTTCCCCCGAGACGTT
>JBAWBG010000006.1:0-5687 GCA_049589695.1 Candidatus Sulfotelmatobacter sp.
GCAGCGAGGCTGATTTGGAGATTTCGCTGGGAATGCGTTCAAGGATTCGAGCGCACGTTTTGCTGCGCCGAGCGCGCGTGAATGAAGTGGGATTCGAAATCGTTAATACCGATCTCGAAAGTCGCTTCCGCCTGCGCCGGCTGCTGGTGGATGCGCTAAGCCATGCTCCGCAAAAGAAAGAACCGGATTGGGGCGGAGACCGGAAAGGCTAGCACAAACATCCTGAATCAACCTTTGTAGAAAAGAAAAAGCCTCTGCTAGTGCAGAGGCCTTTTGCTTTTCGAAACTCTAATCAGTTACTTCACCTTGGCGAAGATTATGACCAGGGTGTAAAGCGCGAGCGACTCGATCAGGGCCAAACCCAGAATCAAGGCCAGCTGAATGCCGGGGCGAGCGGCCGGATTACGGGCCAGACTCTCGGCGGCGGAGGCCGTTGCCTTGCCTTGCGCCAACGCGCAAATGCCGGAGGCAAAAGCCATGGAAAATCCAGCTGAAATGGCAACCCAGTTGACTCCGCTCTCGGCTCCACCCTGCGCGAAGGCCGGAACGGCGAACGAAAGCACGGAGAGCGCCATAAACAATTTGCTTAACTTACTCATTGTGTTTCTCCTCGTATGAAATACCGCCAGTGGGTGGTTGACGCCATACCTTGCAGACGCCCTCACGCTCGCGGCTAAAGTCTCCACCCAGATTCCAAAACTCTAATGCTCTTCCGATACCGCCCCTTGCAAATAAACGGTAGTCAGAAGGACGAAAATGTACGTCTGCAGCAACGACACGCCGATATGAAGTCCCAAAAATATAATTGGAACGCCGATCGGAACGAGCGAAAAGAAAACTAAGGTGACCATATCTCCGGCATACATGTTAGCGAAGAGACGAATCGTCAATGACAGAACGCGTGCTAGATGGCTTATTATTTCGATCGGTAACATTAATAGAGCTAAGGGGATCCGCAGAAAAATCGACATCGACGAATCTGAGGGACCAAGGAAATGCTTCAGGTAGCCAATCCCGGCGTGCTTAAATCCCTGAGCCTGGTAATAGACGAACGCGCAAATAGCGCAACCGAGGGGAACGATGGGAATGGCGGTCGGCGATTCAAAGCCAGGTATCACGCCGATCAGGTTACAGAACAAAATGAAAAAACCGAGAGCAGCCAGGAACGCCGTATAAGGCTCGCTATGGTGGCCGATGATCTCGTCACTCTGGCTCTGAATAAACCCCTCAACCCCTTCGAAGGCGTGCTGCAGTGGGCCGGGACGGTCTACCGAAAGTCGCGAGCGGACCAGGAGGAACAGAATCAGCAGAAATGCGAAAACCAAAAGCTCCATGGCAAACGAATCCGAAATCGGGGCCGCCGGGTATCTGGGCTCGATATGTAATGCGCGCAGCAACGACGTCACCGGGCCCGCCAGAAGGCGGTTCAGGATTGCGGTGAACCAAAGTTGTTCATGCATAAAATTGCTAGGCCCACTTTTCCGCGATCAAGCAATCGGAACTAAATTCCACAAGCTAAATTCCATGAACCAGGGCCGCATACAATTCGTAAGCTGCCTCACAGCCGATTGCAGCCACAGGCAAAAATAAGCCCGCAAGAAGCCCATTCAGGCTCGCGGGGGAAACAGTCAATATAACATAAGCGCCCAGCGCCATTAAAACGTAGCGCAGCAGAAATCGAAACACGATTCCCTGTCCCGATTGTGTTGTTGCGGCGCCACTGGCACGATCGACAAACCCAGCGATGGCCCGTTTCAACCAGTAGAAATTGACATAAGCGATTACGCAACCGAAGGCGAGACCAGCGGCCGTACGCAGCCCAAACTTGAGCCATCCTGCTGTAACCAGAAGCGGCGCGAGCACCGCCATGAAGTGGCGGATGCGGTCGAGAGCACCGGAAAAGAAATGTTCAGACTTAGCCGTCGGTTCGACTCCGGGCTTGAGATTCACTTCGAATCACGCAGGACCGTTCGAATCAGTTCGATAAAACCGGCGGCGATTCCCAGGAGAATTCCTGCCAGATAGAGCCATGTAGTATGCAGCCAGTGGTCTAACGCCAGTCCGGCCAGCCATCCCGCGACCAGAGCAGCGGGAAGAATGAAGGCCAACTGGCTGTATCGCGCCGCCTGAACCCAGAAATTTTCTTTGCGTTGCGAGTTCTCGTGGTGTGGCTCGCTGGAACGTTTCGGAGTCGGAGGCAGGGAGCTCGAATTCATTGGAAGCGAGGGTCGGCGGTTAGTCTCTTCTGGCGTCAAGCGCTTTGCTGTAACCTTCCACGCAGTCGAATCAGATTCTAACCCAAGCTCAACCCTTACCTTGGGCGGCCTCAGATGAAATACTTACTGCACGCCGATGCCGGCGAGCAATCCACCATCGATCAGATAATCGCCGCCAGTACAGAACCTCGCCTTATCTGACGCCAGAAATGCCGCGAGTTCCGCAACTTCTTCCACTGTGCCGATACGCCCCAGTGGATGAGCCGCGCCAAAGCGCGCGAATGCTTCCTCGGTAGGCACGTTCGGAGAAAAATTTGCCGCCGAACGCGCCAACATCGGCGTGCGGATGGAGCCCGGGCTGATCGAATTGACCCGGATATTGTCGGCGGCATGGTCGAGAGCAAGAGCTCGCGTCAAACTGTGGATTGCTCCCTTGGACGCGGCATATGCGGCGACACCGCGCTGGCAGGCATGTCCCTGAACCGATGCGAGGTTAATGATCGATCCGCCGCCACGTTTTTTCATCTCCGGAATGCCCAGATGAGCTAACAGATAGATGCTGCCCACGTTCACCATCATGCACCGATTCCAGCTCGCAAGGTCAGTTTGCACGACCGTGCCAAAGGGATGAATCGCCGCCGCATTGACAATGACATCGAGTCCGCCACACTGGCTTACAGTCTTCGCGATAATCGACCGCACTTGGTCAATATCGGTCACATCGCAGTTTTCAACCTGAACACTTAATTTAAGCTTTGCCGCGTCGCGAGCCATTTCCAGATTTCCTGCTGCTTCGATGCCGCAGGCAACCACTCGAGCGCCGCCCGTGGCAAAGCGCATCGCGATCGCTCGGCCAATTCCGGTCGTGCCCGTGACCACCGCCACACGTCCTGCAAAATCGTCCATAGAAATCGAACCCTCAGTTTCGCGCCGCGCGTTAATCTGACAGTTCTGGGATTGCATGCTTCAAACCCTGCATCACCCCACGCAGTTCGGCAAGACCTTTCAACCTTCCCACCAATGAGTAGCCAGGATTTACTTTCTTGCAGATGTCATCGGCCAAGAGGTGTCCATGGTCAGGGCGCATGGGAATTTCATGATCTGCCCTTCCCGCCCTCCGCCGGCGCGACTCTTCTTCGAGGATGATGCGGATCACGCCGACCATTTCGGAACTGCCGGCGAGGTGTTCTGCCTCGTGAAAAGATCCATTCGCTTCTCTCGTCACCTGCCGGAGGTGCGCGAAGTGTATGCGGCTTGCAAACTCGCGAGCCATGGCCAACAGATCGTTATTCTCCCTGGCTCCGAATGATCCGATGCAAAACGTCAACCCGTTTGCAGGTACATCGCAGGCGCTGAAAATCGCCCGCACATCTTCGGCTGTAGAAACAACGCGCGGGAGGCCAAACAGCGGCCACGGCGGATCGTCCGGATGTATGGCGAGCCGGGCTCCAAGTTCCTGCGCCACTGGAACAACCTCACGCAAGAATGCAATAAGATTGCTCCGCAAATCAGTGGCCGTCATTCCCTGATATTCTGCAATCAAACTGCGAATCGTTTCGCGATTGTAGGAAGCCTCGGCTCCGGGAAGTCCAGCAATGATCGTCGATTCCAGATCATTTTTGCGGGCCTCCAACATGGAATTGAAGCGAGCCTGCGCCATACGAATATGTTCCTCGGGATACTCGGCTCCGGCATTTTTACGCTTGAGGATGAACAAGTCGTACGCTCCGAAGTCCACCGCGTCAAAGCGCAGAGCGTAGCCGGTGCTGGGCAGACGCCATCGCAAATCTGTTCTCGTCCAATCGACCACCGGCATAAAGTTGTAGCAGATAACTGGGACGCCCGCCTTCGCGACTGAGGCTAGAGAATCTTTCCATGCATCGACAAAGTACTGATACTGCCGGGACCGCAGTTTGATCGAATTGTGAATCGGAATGCTTTCCACCACGGACCAGTCGAACCCTGCGGCGACAATCTCATCTTTCCGCTTCAGCACTTCGTCCAAGGGCCATCGTTCACCACGATAGAGATGGTGCAGCGCGGTGACGATGCCGCTAGCTCCCGCTTGCTTAATATGATCGAGAGGCACCGGATCCTCCGGGCCAAACCATCGCCAGGTTTCTTTCATGGATTGATCTCGCTCCTTCGCCGTACTCGTCGCATTCCTTAGCGCAAGATGCGCGCCGATTCCCCGCGCATCACCGACTCGACTTCGGAAAGCGTTGCCATGCTCGTATCTCCGGGGGTCGTCATCGCCAGCGCGCCGTGCGCAACCGCGCACCGAACGGCCCATTCAACGCCTTTGTCGGCGAGGACACCGTAGATCAAGCCCGAGGCAAATGAATCGCCACCACCGACGCGGTCCATGATTTCTACTGGCCGTTGCGGAACGTGGATCATTTCTCCTCCACACAATGCGACTGCACCCCAGTCATTCTTAGTTGCCGTGTGCGCGGTACGCAGCGTGGTTGCAATCAGTTTAATGTTGGGGTAAAGATCGGCGACTCGGCGAAGCATGGATTCGTAGCTTGCTATTTGTAGATCGCTGAAGTCGGGGCTCACGCCTTCGATCACAATTCCGAGAGCTGCCGAAAAATCTTCTTCGTTCCCAAAAAGGACATCGACCTGCGAGACCAATTCGCGGTTCACGTCCTGCGCTTTTGCTTTGCCGCCAATTCCCTTCCACAGAGAGTCTCGATAATTCAGATCATAAGAAACCACGGTGCCTGAACTCTTGGCAGACTGAACGGCGGCTTTCGCCACCAACGCTGACGAAGTGGAGAGCGCAGCAAAAATTCCGCCGGTATGCAACCAGCGAGAGCCCTGTATCGCAAAAATATTTGTCCAGTCGAAGTCGCCGGGCTGGCAATTTGCGATAGCGGTATGGCCGCGGTCCGAGCAGCCCAACGCGGCACGCACTCCAAAGCCCCGCTCAGTAAAGTTCAACCCGTTGCGCACTTCCCTGCCGATGCCGTCATACGGCAGCCAGCGGATGAGCGAGGTATCGACACCTCCCTGAAGGATCAGATCTTCGAGCAATTGTCCAATTTGATTTCTTGCGAATGCAGTGACGACAGCGGTTCGCATTCCGAAGCACCGTCGCAGTCCGCGAGCAACGTTGTATTCTCCGCCGCCTTCCCAGACGCGAAAGTTTCGCGCCGTGTGGATGCGCTCTTCACCGGGATCGAGCCGTAACATCACTTCCCCAAGACTGACGCAATCCCACTTACACCCTTCCGCCGCTTTCACGTTGATCGGAATCATAGCCCAGCATTCTAGCTGTTTCGAGTGCGGCTTGTTTACTTCTGCAATCCGATGGCGCCAAGTTTCATAGTCACCCCCACAACGGAGGGAAACCGGCACGGCGTATAATCGCGGCAAAAGAAAATCGAGAGTGAAGATTCTAAGGTTAAAGACCGCGGTAGTTGAGGGCAACTTCGATTGGACCTTTGTCCGCATTGAAACCGATGA
>JBAWBG010000007.1:0-4937 GCA_049589695.1 Candidatus Sulfotelmatobacter sp.
CAGAAAAAAGAAGATCAGAAAAAAGAAGATCAGAAAAAAGAAGATCAGAAAGAAGGAGCGGTCAGCCAGGAAACGAAAAAAGAGTCGCCGTCAACCGAGCCGGCTTCAGCCAATGACAAACCCCGTCCCCAAGAAGTCGCTAACAATGAAGAGAAGGTTCAGAAACCAGAAAAAAACCAGCAATCGGGAGACAAGAAAAACAGAAACGCCGCGTGAATATATTGTGGTATTTCAGTCCGCCGCCATCGGCGCCGGATGCACCATCGGAGCCCGGCCTTTCAAAGCGATCGCGGTTTCCGCCGGAACCTCCAGCCACTTGCGAACTTCAGGCAGCGCCTGCCGCATCGCCACCTCCCCGGAGCGAATCAATTCGCCGGCGCGCTTGAAGTCGTCGTAAGCGAAGCCGGCCACGTCAGGCTCCACGACCAAATCTGCCGCGCCCCGCCACAGATGGCTCATCATGTCCTGTGCGATCGCAAAAGACTGTCCAATCACATCAAACAGGTGTCGCGGCGCGCCATTCTTTGACCACTGACCTTTCAAATGGACCGCCAGCACCCGCTCCGCACCCATTTCGCGCAGCGGCCGCGTGGGCACCGGATGTGACAGCATGCCATCCACCAGCCAGCGTCCGCGAATATTCACCGGCAAAAACATTCCTGGATAAGCGCAACTTGCGCGCACCGGATCAATGATCGAACCGGAATGAAATACCACGCCCTCGCCGTTGTTAAAATCTGTCGCCGCGATGCCCAGGGGTATGCGCACCTCCTCAAAAGTTCTCACTTTTAAAGTGTGATTCAGGAAGGACACCATGCGGTCGTTGGAAGCAAATCCGTAGCGCGAGACTGTCCATCGCGCGAACGTCGTAAACCGGCAGGAGCGCGCCACGCGTTCCATTTCCTCGATGCTCAAACCGCCGCAGTAAAGCGCGCCAATCAGCGCGCCTACACTCGTCCCTGCCACTACGCGAATCGGAATGCCTTCTTCTTCCAGGACCTTCAGCACTCCAATGTGTGCCATGCCCCGGGCAAATCCGCCGCCGAGCGCAAGCCCAATCGCCGGCATTCGCAGTTCAGGCAGAGCCGCCTTGCGCGAGAGCTCCCGCCCAAAGGCCTGCACCGACCGGACGATCTTGCCAAGACTTTTCACTCAACCCCACATGCCATACCGGGCATCCACGGTCTTCAACCAGCACTTCAACTCTGCTAACTTAAGATGCCACAAACGCCCTCCGAGCTGCAGTGCCCGATGGTGCCATTTTTACATTACTTAGGGCAGGAGCGGACTGTATTACTCTTGATTGCCAACCGGGAATCGCCCGGCTCAGCTCGTGACTAACCTCCATCGCTCTGCTAAGTTACAGAGCATGCTACGAGAAATCTCCGCCGGCGGCGTGGTTATCCGGCGCCGCAACGAAGCCTGGTGGATGGCCGCCATCGAGCCGGCAGGCGAAGCCGCGCCCTCGGCGACCGCGCCCAAAACGTCTAAACGGAAAGCCAAGCCGGTGCTCGCCTTGCCCAAAGGTCTGGTCGATCCTGGTGAGAAACCCGCCGAAACCGCGCTCCGCGAGGTCTTCGAAGAGACTGGAGTCGTCGCAGACCTGGTCGCCAAGCTCGACGATATCAAATACGTTTACTCGCGCAGTTGGGGCGACGGCCAGCGCGTTTTCAAAATCGTCACCTTTTATTTAATGTCGTATCGCTCCGGCCGCATCAACCAGATCGCGCCCGATATGCGCGTCGAAGTCGCCCGCGCAACCTGGATTCCCCTCGAAGATGCTCCGAAACTCCTGGCCTACAAAGGCGAAAAACAAATGGCGCAGCGTGCCCTGGAGTATCTGTTTGCGCATCCCGAACTTCTGTCCCAAGGCTAATATGCTGGCGAACTGCGATCCTTCAATTGCGACTAGTCGTGCTTTCTTCGCAACAGCGTGGTTAGTTTGCATCGTCTCGCTCGCCAGCACCATGCAGTCTCAATCAACCGTAAACGCAGCCTTCGATGCCACGCCTTGGATCGGCGATTTTCACGAATTAACTACAGCAATGGCCTCCCACTATGCGGACCTCGAATGGGCGCTCAACGACCGCCGAATTGATTTGCCGAAGCTTCGACAAGCCACAGAAGACAGCCTCCGGCGGTGTGACAGTGACCAATGCGCTCGACACGAATTGAAAAAATTTCTCGATGCCTTCGGAGACGGACACCTCTCGATCGCATGGACAAATGTGAGCGCGCAATCGAACGTTGAAGCTGAGGCAGATTGGTCCTTGTGTGGGCGACTCGGCTACAAAGCTCCTGTCTCGCCGGGAATCGATTTTTCCTTGCTGCCGGGTTTCGCCGCCGCGGACGGAGAGGGCTCCAAATTGTTTTCCGGAGGTCTGCTTACCCTGCCAAGCGGCGCCAGGCTGGGGCTGATTCGTATTCCCTCGTTCAGCGAGCATGCGTTCCCGGAAGAGTGCGAGAGAACGATTCGAGAAATGCACTTAACCGACGAAAGCAAGTGCGATAAGAAATGTGAACAAGCCATTGAGTTGGAGACCGCTAATCGGCTTACAGCAGCACTGGTCATGCGCTCTGTGCAGCTTCGTGGGATGGGAGCATCCGCTCTTCTCGTGGATGTCACTCGCAATGACGGAGGATCCGACTGGAACGAAGCCGTCTTAAGATCACTGAGCAGCGTTCCTTTGGCGGAGGACCGCCGTGGATTCATTAAGAATGTGCATTGGACCACGGAATTGCAAACTCAGCTGCATGGCGTCGAAGCCGATCTGAAGAGTGGTGCGGAACCGAAGGTTGTGCTCGAGGAAGCGGCGACGCGTTTGCGTTTGGCGATCGCGCAAAGCAAGGAATCCTGCGACCGAAGCCGCGTTTTTTACGATGGAAGGCTCGACTGTTCGCTTGTAGTCGGCGATCTTTTATTCTGGAGCGGAGTCCTGCCATACGCGAAACCCGGCTCCTTCGCTTCGCTCGGATCAAGGACAACCCTGTTTCATCCTCTTCGATACGAATATTCGGAGGACGCGCACCGCCTGCCGCTTTATGTTGTTGTTGACCGACACACATGGTCGTCTGCCGAGCGATTTGCCTCACTCTTGCAGGACAATGCCGCGGCTACCATCATCGGCGAGCTGACGGGAGGGGCCGGATGCGGTTTTACAAATGGGGGCATTCCAACTACCCTTACTTACTCTCACGCGCAAGTTAGAATGCCTGACTGCGTAGGCTTTCGGAAAGATGGGTCGAACGGAAATGACGGTGTCACGCCCGACATTCTGGTGCCTTGGGCCGAGCGCGATACGCTATTCGCGAAAGCAAACAAGTTGCTTAGAGCCTTGAACAAAGCCGTAAAAAAGAACGACTGACGAATTCCACGAAATAAAGGCCCAAGATCGGCGGAAGGGGACGAGATACTGACCTGATTCTCCCTCCCGCGACGCGGCTTTCCTCGCGCATAATAACTTCATGTTTCGTCTTCGATTTCTGATCCTGCTATGTATCCCATTTCTCTTGTTTCAACCATCAGAATTATTTGCTGCATCCCGGCTCTCCTCGAAGAGGGCAGCCAGCCTAACCGCGGACTACGCCTCCGCCCTGGCCGCCGCCGACCATTTCCTGCAAGCATGGCAATCCGCCGACCCGGAGAACGGCATCGCGCTGCTCACCAGCCGCACCAAGCAAGCCACGTCTACCGATGCGATCGAAAAATTTTTTGCCAATTCCGCCGCCTCGGCTTTCGAAATCGGCCGCGGCAAATTACTCGCGCATAGCCGCTACGAGTTCCCCGTCGTTCTCCTCGATAGCTCGAAAATCCGTCATTCCCGCCGTCGATCCTCCAGCATCATTGTTTTGCATAGTGGCGGCAATGACTGGGCCATAGATAAACTGCCATAGAAGAGATTGCCGATTGCCGATTTCCAATTGTCGATTGAAAAGCATTGCGACCGGCTTTTCATTTGGCAATCGGAAACTTTCAATTGGCAACCCGTCGTCATAGCTTAAGTTTTTCTTCGAGGCAAGATGATGAAGCGCATTAATAGAGTAGCCGTCCTCGGCGCCGGAACCATGGGCGCGCGCATTGCCGCCCACTTCGCCAACGCCGGCATTCCCAGCTATCTGCTGGATATAGTTCCCGCAGATGTTGCCCCAGGCGCAAGCCCAGCGGCCCGCAATAAAGTCGCCGCCGCTGGTCTCGAGGCCGCGAAAAAATCCAAGCCCGCCGCATTCATGGATCCTTCTCTCGCCCGCTTCGTTACCGTCGGCAACTTTGAAGACGATCTGAAAAAACTCGTCGAGGTCGACTGGATCATCGAAGTGGTCGTCGAAAATCTCGATCTCAAGCGCGCCTTGCTCCGCAAAGTCGAAGCCGTCCGCAAGCCCGGCACCATCATCACCACCAATACCAGCGGCTTGCCCGTCGGAAAAATTGCCGAAGGCTTCTCCGACGATTTCCGCCGCCACTGGTTCGGTACTCACTTTTTTAACCCGCCGCGCTACATGCGCCTGCTGGAACTCATTCCCACGCCAGAATCCGATCGCGCCGCCACCGATCTCATCTCGCACTTCTGCGACGTGCGTCTCGGCAAGGGGGTAGTCCTGGCCAAAGACACTCCTAATTTCATCGCCAACCGCATCGGAACGTTTTCGGTGTTGAACGTCATGCGCCTGATGCAAGAACTCGACCTGAGCATCGAAGAGGTCGACGCGCTCACCGGACAAGCCGTCGGCTGGCCGAAATCTGCCACCTTCCGCACCATCGATTTAGTTGGATTGGATATCCTCGGCCATGTTGTCGGCAACATGACCGCAAACGTTCACGACGAACGCAGCGAACTTCGTCTGCCCGATTTCTTCACTCAGATGATCGATCGGAAATGGCTGGGCGACAAAACCAAAGGCGGCTTCTACAAGAAAAATGTAGGGCGGGCGCCCTCGCC
>JBAWBG010000008.1:0-68072 GCA_049589695.1 Candidatus Sulfotelmatobacter sp.
AAATACCGCCGGGAACGGGAATGTAATCCGTTACCGGCGGGTTTGTTTCTAGTGCTTTGCGTATGAACGAGCAAAAGCGTCCGGCAATGAATTGGATGGACGTGCTGTGGCTGCTATTTCTGGCCGGACTCGCCGTGCTGCCGCCGGTGGGCGAAGTTCACAAGCAATTTGTGCTGCTCGCGTTTGGGGTGACGCAGTTAACCGAGAGTTGGGTTCTGAGACGAGCGCCGCAGCGCGGAGCGGCTTACATTGTCCTGCTCAAGATTGCTCTGGCCACTCTACTAATCGATCACACCGGTGAGCTGAGCATCAACAGCAGCTACTGGCCAATCTATTTTCTTCCCGCGGTGACGGCGGCAGAATACTTCAGTCCGCTGGCTACATTGTTATGGACTGCGCTGGCGTCGGCTGCCTATTGTTCTTATCTATATCCCGCTCTGCAGGAATATGAGGTTACCAGGGAAAGCTATGGCCTTCTGGCTATCCGCGTCCTCTTCTTCTTTCTTGCCGCGATGGTGGTGAACCGGTTTGTGGTGGAGAATCAATGGCAGATCAAGCGCTATCAGGAACTAGCCGGAACTCTGGCAGAAACCAATCGAAAATTGCAGCAGGCGCAGGAGGAGGCGCGGCGGTCGGAACGGCTGGCCGCATTGGGTCAAATGTCGGCTGGGTTGGCGCACGAGATTCGCAATCCGCTGGGAGTGATCAAGGGATCGGTGGAGATGCTGCAACAGAAGTTGGGCGAGTCCAATCCTCTGGCAAACGAGTTGGCGGGATACATATCGAGTGAGACCAATCGTTTGAGTGCGTTGGTCACGAGGTTTCTTGATTTTGCAAGGCCGCTGCACGCAGAACTGGTTCCGCAAGAGATTGTGCCCTTGCTGGATCGCGCCCTGCAAGCGGTCGCAGCCACGCATAAAGACAACACCGGTCCGGTCACAGTCGAACGGTTATACCAGCCTAACTTGCCGCTGATCCCGCTGGATGAAGGTCTCAGTGAACAGGCCTTCGTGAATCTGATTCAGAATGCCTACGATGCGATGAGCAGCACCGGTGGAACGTTGCGCGTGACGGCGGCGCTGACAAACGGCGCCAGCCGAAAGGGAGTGGAAGTGCGGATTGAAGACACCGGCCCGGGAGTTGCTCCCGAACTCAGGGAGCAGATTTTCAATCCGTTTGTAACCACCAAGAAGACAGGAGTGGGACTAGGGCTCTCGATCGTGTCGAGGATCATTGACGGACACCATGGCACGATTCGAGTGGAAAGCGGCAGTGGCAAAGGAGCCAGCTTCATACTGTTTTTCCCCGCGACAAGCGAGGTTGCGGAAAATCCTCATTAGAAAATTGGAAGTTAATTCATGCCAACGATATTGATCGTCGAAGATGAAGCAAAAATGCGGCGCTTGCTCGAGCTGAATCTGGGGGATGATGGCTTCAACACTCTATCCGCCGGAGATGCGGAGAGCGGCCTCAAACTCCTGCGGGAAAATAGCGTCAACCTGGTCGTAACTGATCTCAAGCTGCCAGGGATGAATGGTCTGGAATTTTTGCAGGCGATCAAGCGGCAGAATGCAGCGCTGCCTGTAGTGGTGATGACCGCCTTCGGTTCTGTCGAGACGGCGGTGGAAGCCATGAAGGCTGGGGCGGTCGACTATGTTCTAAAACCATTCTCGCTGAGCGAGATGAGAATGGTGGTCCATAAAGAGCTGGATGTTCACAATCTGCGCGAGGAAAACCGGTCGCTGCGGGAGGCGTTGGGAAAGCGGTATGCGCATCCCAACGTAGTGGCGCGCAGTGCGAAGATGCAGGAAGTTCTGGCCACTGTAGACCGTGTGGCACCCACAAATTCGACGGTTCTGCTGGGCGGGGAAAGTGGCGTGGGCAAAGACTTGATAGCCCGCGCGATTCACGAAAAGTCGCGGCGAGCTGCGGGGCCCTTCATCAAAATCAACAGCACGGCGATCCCGGAGAACTTGCTGGAGAGCGAATTGTTTGGATACGAGAAGGGCGCATTCACTGGAGCAGCCGCCAGCAAACCGGGAAAGTTCGAACTGGCGGACAAAGGAACGCTTTTCCTGGATGAGATCGGAGACGTGCCTTCAGTAATACAAGTGAAGCTGCTGCGCGTGCTGCAAGAGCGGGAATTCGAGCGCCTGGGTGGGACACGAACTGTGAAAGTGGACGTACGGCTGATCGCGGCAACAAACCGAGATCTGCGCGAAGCGCTGGAGCAAGGCACGTTTCGGGAAGATCTTTACTATCGATTGAACGTTGTGCCTATCGATATCGCTCCGCTCCGCCAGCGTAAGGAAGACATCCCCGACTTGGTGAATCTTTTTATTGCCCGCTTTGCGGGAGACTCGGGAAAGCCGGTCGAGGGAATTACGCCGGAGGCTATGCAGGTTCTCGTGAACTACCACTGGCCGGGTAATGTGCGCGAATTGCAAAACATTATTGAGCGGGCGTGTGCACTGGCCAAGAATACGGTGCTTAAGGTGGATGACATTCATTTGGACGTGCGTCCGGCGAGAGCGATGAATGGAGCCGGCAATTTTCTTCCTGAAGGTATGACGCTGGAACAATGGGAAGATGAAATGATTCGCGAGTCGCTGCGGCGGGCGAATGGGAATAAGAGCCAGGCGGCACGCTTGCTTGGGCTATCGCGGAATGCGCTGCGGTATCGGCTGTCGAAGATTGGGATCGCGGATGAGGGGGAGAAAGAGGCGTAAGGGAGGGGTATTTGAACCTAAGCATTTACTCCCAAATTTCAGGGTAAACCCCGACTGACTATTGGAGCTTTCGCGTCTCGGGCAACTGTTGGCTGAAAACCACCAGCCTGGCTTAGAATGGCCATCTGGTTCGAGATTCAGCGTTTCTATCCTGTTGAGCTTCGCCTCTTATCCCTGAAAACAAATCACTTATTCGAATCCGTCCTGTCAGCCGTTTGGCATGGCAGTTGCTTTGTAACATATGCATCGTTCTGAAATCGGTGGGTGGCGTCGGCTGCAAAGAGCGGCTTATGAAAAATAAGTTCATAGGAAATTTTGCAGTCTTAACTCTCGCGCTAGCCGGGATGTGCGCGGTTGGCGTGCAGGCGCAAACGACCGATGAAGGCAGCGGCCCATCGGAACAGCCCAGCGCTCCCATGGAAATAGGACAGCCGCAGTCCGCGCCGCCCTCTGATGCAGGTCCGCCGCCTCCGCCCGGACAACAACCTGCTCCAGCGCAACAGCCTCTGCCTGGTCAATCACCTCAACTCGGACCGGGGCAAAGACCGGAGATGGAGACGCCCTCTCAGTCTGGGGGACCTTCTGGTGAAGGTCCGGCTAAAGTCGATCAGGGTGTGGGACGCGTCAGCATGATTCATGGCGACGTGTCGACACAGCGTGGAGATTCCGGGACGTGGTCGGCGGCAGTGTTGAATCAACCGGTGGTCAACGGAGACAAGATTTCCACGGGGCCTGGCGGCAGAGCTGAAGTGCAGCTTGATTTCGCGAACATTCTTCGCCTGGGATCGAACTCGCAAGCCAGCATCGCAAACTTCACGCACAAATATATTCAAGTTCAGGTCGGTCAGGGTCTGGTCAATTACTCGGTGTTTGGCGAGAGCGAGGCGGAGCCTGAGATCGACACGCCCAACGTAGCTTTACATCCGGCGCACCAGGACGGTGTGTACCGCATTGAAGTGCGGCCCGATGGTGACTCCATCATTATCGTGCGCAAGGGTGAAGCGCAGATTTCCACGCCGCAGGGCATCGCCGACGTCAAGCAAGGCGATCTGATAACGGTACGCGGGTCGGGCGCCGATGCGCGCTACAAGATTACTGCTGCACCGGAGCGCGACGATTGGGACCGCTGGAATAGCGACCGCGACCGCATGATCCACAATGCGGATGCCTGGCACCATACCAACAAATACTATGTCGGTTCCGAAGATCTCGACGCCAACGGACGATGGGAGAACGCGCCGGATTACGGTCAGGTTTGGGTGCCGAATGAGCCCGAGGACTGGGCTCCTTACCGCGATGGCAACTGGGTTTGGGAACCCTACTATGGTTGGACTTGGGTGGGCTATGAGCCGTGGGGCTGGGCTCCCTACCACTATGGTCGCTGGATGTGGTATGGCGGGGCGTGGGCGTGGTGGCCGGGACCGGTGTGGGGTGCGGGCTTTTATCGCCCGTTTTGGGCGCCGGCTTATGTGTCGTTCTTCGGATTCGGAGGCGGATTTGGATTCAGCTTCGGTTTTGGGTGGGGAGGATGGGGCGGTTTCGGCTGGCTGCCCATCGGTCCCTGCGACCGCTTCTTTCCATGGTGGGGAGGATATGGTGGCCGGTTCGGTTTTGTGGGCTTTAATCGTTTCGGAGGCTACAACCGGTTTGGCGGATTCGCGCCACTGCATGGCGGCACTCGGTTCTCAAATGTAGCGCACATCAATGATCCGCATATCGCTGGCGGGGCCTCGACTGTGGGTGCGGGAAGGTTCGGCGCTGGACGCACTACGGCGATGGCGGCGACTCATGCGCAGTTGACCGGCGCTCGCATGATGACGGGCAACCTGCCCGTGGTGCCTTCGCGAGCCAGTTTGTCGGCGAGCGGAAGGGCGGCGGCGCCTTCCACAATCCACAACGGTGGCTCGCAGCACTTCTTTGGAACCCGGAGTGCATCGCGGCCAGAATCGTTCCAGCAGCAGACGGCACATCTGCAACAGACGATGCAGCAGAATCACGTCAGTGCGGTTACGGCCGGTGGTCGTAGCTATGGAACAACCCGAGCAATGGAGTCGCGGGGTGCATCCCAATCTCGCGGGACCTCATCCTCTGCAGCGGGAGGGAAGCCGAGTGCGGGCACGTCATCCGCGGGTAGAGAGACAAGTAATTCTGCGAGCCGGGGAGGGGATCGATCGGCGAGCGCGGGAGCTTCCGCAAACCGAGGGGAACCGAACCGCAGCGAGTGGAAGACGTTTACGCCCCCGTCGCGCAGCAACAGTAGCGAATCGGCCAGCCGCGGCGGAAGCAGCGCCGAGTCTTACAACCGGGGATCGAATGGAAGCTATTGGAACCGCACCTCGCCGAGTTCAAGCTACTCGCGTGGATCGACTTCCAGCTATGGTTCTGGCAGCTACGGGAGCGGTGCAACTTCGCGTCCGCAACTGAATATGAGGCAGCCGATAGCGCAACCGCGATCTTCCGGCGGCTACGGCGGAAGTTACGGAGGCTACCGCGGGGCACCCAGCTACGGCGGGAGTCGCGGGGGCTACAGCGGCGGTGGATCGCGGGCGCCGAGTTCGAGCGGCGGACATACCAGCAGCGGTGGACACTCTGGAAGCGGAGGCCATCGCTAGATCGGTTAATACTGCAAGTTGTTTAAACGAGTTGCTGTAAACGAAGTGAAGAAGCAGAGGCGAGAAGGAGCGTGCTAACCGGCACGCTCTTTTTCTTTAGTTGAAGCTCGCCCTACGGCCGAGCATACGCTGGGCTATCCGGATCTGGGGGGTCATAGTCGCGGCCGTACTTATTCTTATGTGCCAGTTCAAGATCGGACTCCGTGAGGGTGAAGCTTCCCAGGAAAGTATCTTCGGGCGAGATGGTGATTTCACGTTCGGCGGCGTGCAAGTCGTCGGGTGAGACAGAGGGATGAAACAGGTGCATCTGATAGCGTCCGGGTGCAACGTCCTTAATACTCATGTCGCCGTGCGCGTCAGAGATCGCGTAGTACGGGGTGGCCAATGCGATTATCACCGCGCTCATCTGGGCGTGAATGTTGCAGAAGATGAAAGAAATGCCTGGCTTGTCGAACTGAACAAAACGGGTGGTCCCGCTCTCGTAGAGTCCCAGGTCGAAGCGTTTTCCATCGAACAAAGAAAACACGTTATGGAAAAAAGGGTCCTTATTAGGAAACTCAACTTTTCCGCCCGCCGGAATTACCAGCAGCGCAGGATGAAAACTTTTATCTTTCTGCACAAGCTGGGGAATCTGTGACGGCCGCTGAATCGGCGCTTGCACTACGGGCGTACTTCCCACGGGAGTGAGCCAGACAACAAGCATCGAAGCGTCCTTTACACGGTGTCCGCTTCTCGTGAGTTGCACTTTTCCCTTGAGTTCGCTTGCCGGAGCCTTCGTGATGAAACAGACGAGCAGCACGAAACACAAGATGATCCGGAATGAAGATAGGCTGCGCATCAAAACAAGATCCCCATCGCGAGATTGACTTGGTTCGTCACGCTGCTGGTGTCATAAATTGGGAACGTATGCAAGCGTCTGAATTCCGCTGAAAGCAGCAAATCAGAGCGTGGCCGGTAAACCAGATTGCCAAGCGCGCCACGATTGCGGCCCAGAATCGGACCAAAGTTATTGGCGTCCGTCGCAAAGCCTCGAACGTTACTGGTAAACACATCGTCCTCAGCCAGGACGCCGTTCACTTCAATCTTGGGCGTCAGTTGGAATTTGAGCTGGCTCCATCCACCGGCGGAATCCAGACCTCGAATGCTGCTATAAGGATTCGCGGGACTGGCGCTGTAGACAATAGTTTGTCCGATGGCGGCGCCCAATCCTCCGACGGCGCGCCCTCGGTAGAATTCGCCCGACAGAGTGAGGCGGCGAACGATTGGAATCTGCCAGTCCGTCATGGCTGCCCAAGCATCGACGAAGCGATCCCATGACCAGTTCTGGCGGCCGTAATAACTCGCTGCTCCCACGGTCAAGGAGTGACCAAACAAGGGCCGGGACCACGAAGTGCGAAGAGCATAAGCTGGCTGACCTGAACTCTCGCCCGCCGTCGCGGAGCGGTAGTAGGAATTGGTGGGCTGCTCCCAGTCGAGATTATCCAGAATTCCTCCTTGCAGCGTCAGCGTCTGCTGATCGGCGATATTGAAGCGATGTTCGATGCGAAGCTGAGGCGTCCAACCCCACAGATTTCCCGAATAAGCAAAGGCCGGAATCGCGAGCGATGCAAAAGACGTGGGAGAAAGCGGGGAGACGAAAAGGGAATCCTGGCCGGCAATCAGCGAAGTATTTTTCCAGTCGAGGCGCAAGCTGGCAGTTTGCATACGCACAATTCCAAAGTCGACTCCGTTCGGAGTCGATGGAAATCCTCCCGAGAAATCGAACTGTACATTGGCTGAAGTCTTTGCGCCGGCCAGAGTGGGGCCAAAGATTTCCAGGCCAATTTCAGACTGTCGCAAAGTCGCCCCAAAGCTCGTCGGAGGGGCACCAGGAGCGGGGGGTTCCGCGTAGTCGGGCAAATCAAGATTATCGGAAGCGCCCACGTTCCGAAACGCATTCATCAGAACAATTCCGGATAGTCGCGCACGATACTTGGCCGCGGTTTCCACCTTGGTTTGATATTGCTCGTCAATTTTTGAGCTCAGCAACTGCGTGGATTCTTCAAGTTTCTGAATGCGACTTCCCAGATCCGCAGAACTTGATGTCGCGGCGACAGCCTGGGTGCCGGAGGGAGATGTTGAAGAAGTCTCTCCCGATGCCGCTCCTTCCGTAGGCGACGCAGAATTGCCTTTCGCTGCTGTAATCGGAGCCAGCAGTTTACGCGTGTCTTGCAATTCCTGGCGCAATTCCCGCATCTCGGCGCGCGACTGAGCGTTCTCGGCTCGCATCTCTTCAACCATGGCGCGCAATTCATGCACTTGTGAATCCAGTTCTCGCACCGATGCGTCACCGGGCGAAGACACCGGAGCAGGTGCAATTTCCTGCGCCCGGCTGGCGATGCCTAAGAGGACAAAAGCGGCTGTCGTTAATGCGGTTGAACGAAGCGCAAACGTCCGTGAGCTATTCACAACATCCTCCAGGGCGACATCCGGATCTTATGAAATGGAGAAACAACAGCGGAACTATGTGTCCGAATGCCGGATTGACTTTTCACTTGCTCGAGCGCCATTCAATGACTCAACGGGATGGGGTGTCAACGTGTCGTCACCATCTACCGCAGAGCCTTGTGGGGAGCGGCCAGGAATGATGATCCGAAAGACGGTGTGAGCGTCTGCGGTACGCTCCATCAACACTTCGCCCCCATGATCCTGCACGATTTTTTGCACGACCGTAAGGCCAAGCCCAGTGCCATTCTCTTTGCCGTAACTCACAAACGGGTGAAATAATTTTTCACGAATCGGCTCCGCGATACCCGGGCCGTTGTCGGCAACTGCAATGGTGACCGACGCCCCGGTGCGTCCGATCGTGACCTGAACCTGACCGCGAGTAGCGGGCGCGGCCTCACAAGCATTCAGCAAAAGATTGTATAGAGCGCGTTCCAGTTTGCGCGGGTCGAACCACGCCATGTCGGACGACGCCATGGCCTGGCCATGTCTGTTTACCTGAATCAGCGTACCCTGGTGCCGTGGATGAAGGCGTACTGCCTGCATCGCGCGTTGAACCGTTTCCGTAACGCTGGCGTAACTGGGATTTAGAGATTCTCTGGTCCGGGCAAACTCCAGCAGCGAATCGATGAGGTCGGTCATCTGGTTTACACCGATGCGAACTTCCTGATACAACTCTTCGCGCTGAGCTCCAGTCAGCCGCCCGTCGCAGAGAAACTCAGAGTTGGCAACGATCGCAGCCAGGGAGTGACGCAGGTCGTGGGAGATTGAACTAGCCATGCGTCCGATAGTGGCCAACTGCTCAGACTCGAGCAAAGCTTGTTGCGTTTTGAGCAGACTGGAACGCATGCGGTCGAAAGCGGAAGTCAACTCCGCGACCTCGTCGCTTCCCCGAGGATCCAGGGGATGATGGAAGTCGCCGTGCTCCAGCGCGCGCACGCCCTCGACCAGACTGGCCAGCGGACGCGTGAAGGTGTGAGAAGTCAAAAATACTAATCCGCTCCCCAGAAGCACGGCGGTGAGACCTAGCAGCAGCAGCAACCGGTTCAAGTTGTCGAGGAATTTCGCGGCTTGATCGTAAGATCCCAGCACGGTCAGGCGCACCGGCGTTTCCTGCTGGCTGGAAAGCTCGAGAGAAGTAGCGAGAAAAAGTTCATGGCCGACTTCTGCGTCGCGCGGCCCACTCAGCAGCGCGCCTGCCGACAAAGCGTGCAAGCTCGAGCTTTGGGATTGTGTGGGAGTGAGCGTAGTGGCCACGATTTCATCGCCGTAAGAAAAAGCGACCTGACTGGCTGAGACCTTGCTCACCTCGCGAGCCAAACGGTTATCGATTTCGTAGCCAATGATCAGGAAACCAAGCAACGGGCCTTCCGTTTTGGATCCAAAATAAACCGGCTGCACAAATGTTTGATAGAGATGGCGATCGCCGAACCACCAGTGGCTTGAATCCTCCTCGTTCAAAGAACGTTGAAAATATTGTTGCGCGGCTTCGCGAGTGAATCCCGGCGATTTTGTATGAAGTGCGACGACCGTTCCGTTGCGATTGGCCAGGACCAACAGGTCGCTGCCGGTCAATTGCCAAACATCCTTGGAAGCATCCTGAATGGTGGCTGGATCGTGCGCCGTCATGATTGCTCGCGTGATCGGAAGGTCGGCCACGAGCTGGGCGGAGCGAGTCAGCATGACTTCGCGATCATGCTGAAAATTCTGAAATGTAGTGACGGAATTTCGCAGGTCTTGAACAATTCCTTCCCGCACGTGGCGCTGGACGCTTTGCCGAACCACGAGCAGACTCATCGCGGTCAGGCCCGCCGTAATCACCACCATGGAGAGCAAGAACCGCGTGCGGAGCCGAGTCCGGTGGACCAGTGCATTTCCGGGCTGTTCGGGAAAAGTTTGCGACGCGGGTTCTGGTGTGGGATCCAAGGGGAATCAGCGCACGAATTTGTAGCCCATTCCATGCACTGTGCGAAAGTGTACTGGACTGGCCGGGTCGCGTTCCAGTTTTTGCCGAAGCTTCAGAATATGATTGTCCACGGTACGGGTGGAGGGATAATTCTGGTATCCCCAAACCTCGTTGAGCAACTCGTCTCGGCTGATAACACGGTCGGCATTCTGTACGAAAAACTGTAACGTCTTAAATTCCTGCGCGGTCAAAATTACAACCTTACCGTCGCGCTGGACTTCCATCTTCTTGAAATCCACGGAAATTCCATCGAAACTCACCAGGCTCACGGTCGCCGTTCTCGAAGTATGCCGTAAAGCGGCGCGCACGCGGGCGAGAAGTTCGCGTGGGCTGAAAGGTTTGGTTACGTAGTCGTCCGCGCCCAATTCAAGCAGCAAAACTTTGTCGGAAACGTCGCTGGTTGCACTGAGCACAACGATTGGCAGCTCCGGTGCCTGAGCTTTGACCACCTTGCACAAGTCGCTGCCCGAAAGCTTGGGCAAGCGAAGGTCGAGAATAATAACCGCGGGGGGAGCGGCTTGAAAACTCTCCAGCGCCGACTGCCCATTGGACTGTACCTCAACCAGATATCCCTCGGTTTCGAACAGACGCTTCAAAGCCTTCTGCACCGAAGGATCGTCCTCGACCACGAGAATTCTTCCCAGCGGTCGCGTGGAGGGAATCGTATCAGCCGATCTGGCGGTGCTTAGCGGTGCTGCGATTTGACCCATGGAAAACCATCCTTAACTTTGACTGTCCCATGCGCGTACAAGGTTCAGGTTCCTAGGACAAGTGAAGCTTACAATGCTTTCTGCGCAAATGAGGTGCACTCAGTGCAGTTTGACAAAATTTTTACAATTGCACACTCGGCAAAAAAGGCCACGCGGCAATCGATTTGCTACAAATTAGACTCCCGATCAAGCTTTATGTGAGAGCTGGACCGCGCAAAATCGTTGCGTAATCTTTCCTGCCGTAGAATATCGAAAGCTTGCCTGTTGCCGCCGAATTCGCCAGTTTACGCGTCGTACTGGTCGACGTGCGAAATCCTCTCAACATCGGCGCGGCTGCCCGGGCCATGAGCAACTTCGGATTTCCCCATCTGCGGCTGGTGAATCCTTACGATATAGCATTTCGGGATGCTCGCTCTGCAGTGGGCGCTGCCGCCACGCTAGCGACAGCTCAGGTGTACAAGACGGTAGCCGAGGCGGTAGCCGACTGCTCGCTCGTCGTCGGAACCACGGCGGTAGGCCATCGCGATCTGCAGCATTCGCTGGTCCGGTTGGAGCAGGGAGCGAGCGAGATCCGAACCCATCTCGCGACCGGTGACTGTGCTCTCTTATTCGGGTCGGAGAAATTCGGACTTTCGAATCAGGATATGAGTCATTGCCATTGGCTGATGCACATCCCCACTCGAGATGAGCATGCTTCAATGAATCTGGGGCAGGCCGTGGCGGTTTGTTTGTACGAACTGATGAGAGATCCCGCTGTGTTAGCGCAGCCGATGAATGGAAATCCGGCGTGCTCTGCCGATATCGAGCGGATTACCGATACATTGCTGCTGGCGTTGCGAGCGAGTGAATACCCGAAGCTCAACACTTCAAAATCCTTTCACGCCGCGGTGCGGCGTGTGATTCGCCGGTTGCACCTGCGAAAGGGCGATGCGGAATTTCTGCTCGGTATGCTCCGGCAAATGATTTGGAAGATTAAGAAGAACGACGAAGACGCGAAGGGATGAGCAAACGTTCAAGGCTTTGTTTCAGTCGGAGAAACCTGCGTTGATGTTCTGCCGAATTGAAAGCGTAGAATCCACTCGCTCGCAGAAGGCTGTCCGTTCACCTGGGCTGGACTGAACCTCCAGCGCCGCGCCGCGGCCAGCGCTTGTCTCGCAAAGTACTTGCTTGGTCCGGGAGAGACCAGCGTTACTCCGGAGACGTTTCCCGAATTATCCACAGAAACCCGGGCACTAACCCTTATGTGTCCAGTAATCGTTCGCCGCGCCCCGGGCGAGACATCGGGAGGGACTTCCTGAAGCACTCTACCGTGAATAATTCCGGTTTGCGCGGGAGTTGCTCTGTCATTCGGAGGCACCGATGATTGCGGTGAGGGAGCAGTGGAAGATTCTGCTGCATGATTTTCCGAAGACGAGGCGGGCGACCGGTGAGATTTGCGGCCGAATAAAATTGCCAAAAGGAGTACTGCGACGATCACTGGGATAATAATGAGCCATCGATTGCTGCGTTTCGCCGGTAACGGCTCATCGGCGGCCTTCACCGGCATGGATTCTGGAACTCCAAGCTGGCTCAGGATTTCGTTGATCGTGCAGCGTTGCTGAGGATCGACACGCAGGCTGCGCTCTGCAATTCTGCGGAAAGGTTGAGGAACTGATTCTGGTATCGTGACCTGATTGCCGCTGGCAGGATTTTTGATATCCGGCTCGCGCTGAGTCAGGCTCGCAACCAGTGTCGCGCCCAGCGACCATACGTCCGCCGCCGGGGAAGGCCCTGTCTTCGCTACTTCCGGTGCAGTGAAGGTATTAGGGCATTGCTTGTCGCGCTCGCCGGTTCTGCGCACGCTGTCGGTCGAGATTTTCAGCTGATTACCCACCGCCAGAATATTTGCCGGTTTGAGATGACCGTGCACGAGCCCGGCCCGATGCAGGAAAGCCAAAGTCTCCGCTGCGGGCGGAAGCATCTCCTTCACTTCGTCCGGCGAGAGTGGCCGCTGCGGAAGGATCTGCGCCAGATTCTCTTCCGCATATTCCATCACGACGTAGAGGAAGTCGCGATCGTCGATTTTGCCTCGTCCATGCTCGAAGATCCGAATGAGATGGGGATGAGACAGCTTCGCGCTATCAGCCCATTGAGCGAGTTGAGCGGCTTCGTCGAAATTACCGTTGGAAAAGAAATCCGCTGGAATTAACTTGATGGTGGCTTTTTGCGATCCGTCGCCGGTTCGTTGGGTAACAAAAACCGCGTTGTGCTCGGAAGCCCCAAGCCACTGCCGCAGCGGGAACTTTCCATCGACGACACGGCCCTCCCATTTTTTAGCGACATCAGTCAAACTGCTCATAGGACACGGCTTGCCGAACCGCCTATTCTAAGCCACCGGGTGGCTTGATTCGCGCCAAATAGCGCTTATACCTTGTGGAAATCCTTCGGCACCAATGTCATCGCCGTCCGGTATAGAGTTGAAAAGGAGCCCAATAGAATGGCTTACGCGCCACACCGTCTGAGTGGAGCAATGACAGCTTAGCCGCGCGCAGCGCCGTATCGGGCGGTCGGCCTCGCTGCAGTTGGTCATACAGGTGGCCCATCAGATTAGCGGTGGATGCATCGCTGACATCCCACAGCGCGCCAATCACGTTGTGCGCTCCCGCGCGAAGAAATGCCCATGAAAGCCCCACCAGTCCCTCCCCGGAGTAAGCCTCCGCGCCGGCTCCGTAGCACGATGAGATAGTCACCAGGTTAGCGTGCAGAAGGTGTGGAGTGATGTCGCGAGCATATAGCTTGAAAGAATCCTGGTCACCGGAGGATCGGGATAATACGATGGCGGAATCCAGAGGACTTAATTTGCTGGCGGTAGCATGGGCCACGAAGTGAATGAAGGAAAACTGACCTGGGTCGCTCGTTAGATACGCGGCAGGAGTGGCACGATCCCGCGTGAAGGTCTCCCGCTTCTCCATCGGAAAGTGGCTCTCTATATTCTGCACTTCCCGCATCGCATTGGGTAACGGGGCATACTCGGAGCTCGGGGCAACGGCATCGCCGATGAGCAAGAGCTTTCCAGTTTTGATCTCCCGATGGCTTCTGGAGGCCGCAAGAACGCGCAGCGAACTCGCGGTCAGCACAGTTGCGTCTTCAATCCAGTAGTGTATGGTCGGGGTTGGAACTAATAGCGTTTCAAAATTCAAGTTATCCAAACTGCCGTCGGTGATCAGGATGACTCTAGAGTTGGGCGGTATCAACTTTCGCGCCGGTGCCACAAGAACGTCGTAGAGATGAGCACCATCGGCATTCGCCGTCTTCAGCACGTCCTGCCAGCCGAGCAGCGCCCGGCGATATCTGAGCACAGCTGCATCGATTTCGGTTGCCGAAGGCAGCTGATATCGCGCCGTGCGATTTGGCGTGATTGCCCAGAGATATGACTGTTCCCGGCCCATCCAGTAAAACAGAATAGTGGCATGCGCTGCGCGGGCGATCTGTTGCGCGTTGGTAGTGGGAGCATCTGCTGCTGCGTTTTTCGGTAGAGCACCAAGTCCTTCGGCTAGCGTTCGGGCTCGGCTGTAATCGGCTAGATCGAGAGCTCTGCCGTCCTTTCCTTGAGCCAACAAAAAGCGGATGTAGTCGTCGTAAAGGTGCGCAGCGTTTGCCAGAAAAGGCAACTTGAATTCTTCTCGCTGCAAAGTGGCTCGCGCTTGCTCAATGGTGGCAAGCGCCTCTCGATACTGCTTGTCGGCGGCTGTGAGCCGATGTTCCTGTTCGTAGAGTCGCGCCAGGGCATTCTGCGCTTGCCAGCGTAGGGAAAGATCGCTCTTCGGATCAAGCGCTACTTCACGATACACTTCCTCAGCTCGTTCATCGTCGCCGCGGGCCGCTTCCACTTGTCCTCTGACGAGAAGAGGATAGAGCTCAGATGCTCGATCGTTCCTGGCGTGCGCTTTTTGAAAAGCTTCCTCACTGTATCTTTGAGCCTCGGCAAGTTGGCCGGTTTGGGCCGAGACAAACGCGAGACTGGTCAAGGCGTCGACGATGAGTTCGGAGTTTTGATTTTCCTGAGCCAAGGCCAAAGATTGCCGGTAGTAGTCTTCCGCGACCGTAGGCTTATTCTGCTGGTAATACACGAGCCCGATATTGTTCAGCCAACCGATCTGGTCGTACACCGCTCCCTGATGCTTGGCTGCTTTCTCGGCCTCCCGGTAAAAAGCCAGAGACCCGTCGAAGTCCCCCATTTTGTAGTAGGCCCAGGCTAGGTTGCCCATCGCTACTTGCCCAGTGTGCTGGTCGTGGAGGATATCGGCCTTCCGGTAAGCATCATTCAACCAGTCGATCGCTTCATCATAGTGTTCCCAGCGCTCGGCCACTGCACCGAGGTTGGTGAGGTCGGTCATCTGGAGATGCAGGTCATGTTGCTGGCGCGCGAGCTGCAGACTCTCGCGAAGGAAGCGTCCGGCGTTCCCTTGATCGTTCTGGCGAAACGCGAGAACTCCGCGAGCTCTCGCAATCTCGCCTGCCAGCGGAGAACGCAATGTATCCGACAGACCCTTTGCTTCTTTCAGACAGCCGTCGGCATCTTGAAAGCGGTCGAGTTGAGCGTAGGCGCCACCTTGAAGGGTCAGCTGTTTAACCGCTAAATCGCTGTGCGTGAATTGCTTTGGCAGATTGGAGCCGAGAAGGGAGAGCACATCTGTGCTTGATCCCTGGTCCAGGAGAATTTCTGCTTCGAGAAGCCGGAACCTCCATGCCCATTGGGGATTCCCGTAGAATCGCCGATAAGCCGTATCCGCCTGGCCTTTGGCGACCGCAAGGTCGCCTCGTACAAATGTCTCTTGCGCTTGGTCGAACGTTCGCTGAGGATCCGGCAGCCGGCTGCACCCCAGCCACAGGAGTGCCAAAGACAGAGCTAAAACCGGCAGC
The DNA here is from genome assembly GCA_049589695.1 of Candidatus Sulfotelmatobacter sp. Lineage (GTDB taxonomy): Bacteria > Acidobacteriota > Terriglobia > Terriglobales > Acidobacteriaceae > Sulfotelmatobacter. Next base: position 15,404 of record JBAWBG010000008.1, read on the forward strand.
CTAAACTTCTGGCTTCCCAACCCTAACATCGCGCCCTCTGCCGCCCTATTAAGCCGTGAGGAATGTCTGCCCTGTTTCTAGAAAAGAAAAACTGCCTGACTAAGATGGATTAGTCAGGCAGTTTATAGAGCGCGTAGCGACGGGTCAACAGTTAACGGATCATCGATAGCGATTATGGCGGGATCGTGTGGCCATTGGTCATTGCGGTCGGTCCGCTGAGACTGCCTTGGCCGGAACAACCCATCTCCAAGCGTATTGTGGTCAAACGATAGGAATCGCAATCGACGAACAACTCCCCCAAAAAGACACGACCGAAATCTGGTACCTCGAAAACGCTGCCGAATGGCCTGCCAGGGAACTGGTCACAAGCCTCGTTCACGACGGCCTCTTTTATCACAGAACAGAGGACACTATCAGTCTTTTCGGCCTGATTACCATCCCTCTCGTAACGCTCTTTGATCCAGTCAGGTATCGATCGATCCTTCACCCATTTTGGAAGGTTTTTCGCGTCGGTCATGCGCTTGTACTGATCGGCGACCCGGGTGAGGAATTGATCGTCCTCGATGCACGGTTCGCTGGGGTAGCCATTGCCTTGCCCTTGATCGCAGATGTCGAAGTTCACCTTGATATCGATCCGGCATCCTGCGATTCTGAGATTCTCAAATGATGTTCCCAGGAAAGTTACCCGGGGGTTGTCCCCCTCCAGCGGATGTTCGGTCGAAACCTGAGCGGTCAGCCGATCCGCCGTAACTACATCCAATACATTCAATCCCTCGACCGTTGCGGTCGCGAGTGTCACCCAGCCGTGGCCTTCTTTCTTGCTCAATCTGCCCGAGACCTGGGTGGACGCGGCCTTATAAGAGACGATGCCTTCCAGCCGGAAGTTTTCTGAATGGGCGGAGCCGTAGCCGCCTGAAGGCGAAAGTGACATCGGCGCCTGCGGAGCAATCGTGTGCTCGATGGGATGCTCGAAATATCCGCCGAAAGCGCAGGCATCGGCGTGGAAGTAGTGAACTCTCTTGTTTGCCAGCATCTGTCTTTCCCTCGTTAAGGTTCAGGATTCGCGGTCGAGGCAAACCGTACGTCGAAAGGATAACGCCCAACCTCTGAGTTCTCACCGCGGCCGTTTCGGCCCAGCACAACGACTTCGTAACGTCCGGCTTTCTCCACGCCTGGCGCTCCAATCGTCAATGTGCTCTTGACTAATTCGGAGGAAACCGGGAGTGACCACTGTACTACTGCCGCCGGATTTTGCAACTCGACTATGTAAGACTGGTAAGCATTCTGCGGCGGAATATCGAGCGGCAGAAGGAACGGTTCGCCAGCACGGACTTCAATACTGGTTGGTTCCGCACCACGTGTAGCGCTGCTGACCAACGCCGCCGCGGGAAGAATCCTCGGTGCTCTATTCTCAGCTAAAGCACCCTTGAGTGCGGGATAGGTAACCAGATTCTGATATCCCACGACAATCAAGAGAATCGCCATGGCTGGAATGGCGAAAGCAGTGCGCCACCACGAAAAACCGGGGGACGGGCGGACTTCTGTCACAATGCGCCCTGTCCTAGCCCCGGGATTTGTCAACTCTATCTTTCCTTGTGCGAGGAACACGGAGCCCGCGCGTACATCCATGGCGCAATCGTGACAGCCAAAGAGATGCTCCTCAAACTCGTCCATTTCGGTTGGAGAAAGTTCGTCGAGAAGATACTTCTCGCTGGCCATCAAGCGGTTGGCCTCGCTGTGATCCATAACTCGAAGTCTCCTCATGTACAGATAGTGATAAATTGCGCGTAATCGTTACGCGGAATTAACATCCGGCATCGCTTCTTTCGCAATCCTCTTTAAGTAAATGGATTTAAAGGATTTCTTCGCCCGGTGCAGCAGCACCCTCAAATATTCACGGTCCACTCCTAGGTCGCGGCACACCTCATCCTTATCACGTTCTTCAAGAAATATTTCCTTGATTAGTCGCCGATCCTTTTCCTGGAGTTGGTCGAGAATCTCGCGCACGTTTCGTTGAATCTGCCGGTTGGCGATAATGTCCACCACGCTGATGGCGGGGTCGGGAATATTGGCCTCGGCCTCTTCATCATCGCTCGGAACCTCTTGTGACGAGGACCGGTAGTACTCCAGCAAAACGTTGTTGCATACAGAATTGACATATGCCCCAAGCCGTTCCGGTTCGCGTATTCCATCCGGTTTTCGCAACGCGGCAAAAACCCGTGCGAAAGTTTCTTGCCGGGCATCTTCCACTTCGGAATGCGAGTGCAGCCGCTTGCTCAATTTCAGCCGGATCAGTTCACTGAAGTACGAAACGAAGTGCTCCTGTGTCCGGAAATCTCCAGAAGAGAGCTGTTCAAGGTAATGCCTGTCAAAGGCGTGAAACTGCATCTGCGGGCCCTGTGGTTAAGTGGCAGCTATCTTACCAAATCGCAGAGACGCGTATAGACGGATGTTTTGAGTAGACATGCGGGGACAAAAAAATTATTAGAGCGGTGAAACGTTTAGCCGGCATCTGCCACTATTCCAATGTAACTAGCTGATCGGTCGTCAACAGCCGATTGTTCATGGGGTTTCTCAGGCCGTTGATTTCTGATGAGCGCGGGGATCCCGAGAGGGAAGGGCCACACCACCGGGGGGAGGGGTGGGCGTTTCCGGCGACTGGAGCCAGAGGTACGTGGCTCCGTCGCCTTCGGGAAACCTGATTTGAAAGCACACTTTCCGCGCTCACTCTCGCATTCCCGTTCGCCGCCATGGTTGTATGATTTAACAATCGCTATGCGGTGGGACTTTCCAGCTTCCGACGATCGGGCTTTGATTCAGATTGTCGACTCGGCATTAGCTGACGTCACGCTTCGCAGCGGCAATTGGCTTGTGTGTCGCCCTGGATGCACGCAATGCTGCATCGGCGCCTTTCCCATCAATCAACTCGACGCGGCTCGATTGCGGAAAGGACTCGCTGAACTCGAATTGCTCGCGCCAGCACGGGCTGAGGCTGTGCGCGCCCGCGCCCGAGATGCAGTTGCCCGCCTGTCGCCAGACTTTCCGGGAGATCCGGAAAGCGGCTTACTCCACGAGGGAGACGACGCGGATCGTCGCTTCTGTGAATTCGCGAATGAGGAACCTTGCCCTGCGCTCGACCCCATCACTGGCAACTGCGAACTCTATGAATCGCGTCCCATGACCTGCCGCGTTTTCGGACCGCCGGTTAGGTCGGAAGAGGGGCTCGGAGTTTGCGAGCTCTGCTTTCAAGGCGCGACCGATAAAGAGATCGCTGCTTGCGAAATGAAGCCTGACCCCGAGGATCTGGAATCGACATTGCTGGAAGAACACGAAAAAACCACTGGAAGTCGAGGAAAAACCATCATCGCTTTTTGCCTCGCATCTTAAGACGCAATTTTTCAGATTCCGTCGCCGGAAGATTATCCAACAAATCTTAGTTTCTCTTTTTTTCCAGCTCAGCCCAGCGGGCGTAGAGCGTATCGACTTTTTGCTGGGCCTCTTCCATCTCAGTATGAGCTGCGATCAAGCGTTCGCTGTCTGTGACGATGCGAGGGTCCTCGAGTTGCGTGCGCTTGGCCTGCAAGACTTCCTCCGCGTCTGCGACCTGCCGCTCAATTGTTTCGTATTCGCGCGCTTCCAGGTATGACAACCTCTTTTTTCCCAACCCTTGCCGCTCACTCCCGCCGTTCCTGCGACCGGCGGACTTCTCACTGGTCGCTTCCTCGGAACGTACCTGCCGGTCGCGCTCACCCAACCATCTTTCCCACTGCAAGTAATCTGCGAACCGTCCCACACCTCCTTGCCCGTCAAGTCCAAGAACTACAGTCGAAACTCGATCGAGCATATAGCGGTCGTGGGTCACCAGAACCAAAGACCCCTTAAACTCCAGCAAACTTTCCTCCAGGATGTCTAGGGTCGGGATGTCCAGATCGTTCGTCGGCTCATCGAGCAGAAGAACGTCCGCGGGCTGCAGCATAAGTTGTGCGATCAAGAGGCGGGCTCGTTCTCCACCAGAGAGTTTGCCCACTGGCTGATTCAGTTGCTCGCCGGTGAAAATAAATTTTGCTGCCCACGATGCCACGTGAGTCAAACGGTCCTGGTAAATTACCGAATCGCCTTCCGGAGCCAGGGCACGGCGCAACGTCACATCCGGATCGAGTTCGCGCCTCTGGTCGAAGTACACAATGCGCAGCCGGTCGGCGCGGCGAATCTCACCACTTGCCGGAGTCGTTTCACCTCGCAGCAGGCGCAGCAAACTAGTCTTTCCACTGCCGTTCGGGCCCACGAGTCCAACTCGCGTACCCGCGGTAATAACGAAGTTGAGTTCGGCAAATAATTTGCGAGTTCCCACTTCACACGAAACATTTTCCAGTTCGATGAGCCGCTTTGTTTTTCGATCGGTGGCGGAAAAATCGATGAGCGCGGTTCCGGTGCGGCTGCGTGCATTTAAATCGGCAAGCTCGCCCATTAGCTCCCCGGCTTTATCAATCCGCGCCTTGGACTTCCTCGTCCGCGCTTTCGCTCCCCGGCGCAGCCATGCGATTTCCCGGTGTACCAGATTCTCTAAAGCCTCTTGCCGCTTGGATTGAGCATGCAGGAATTCTTCTTTCTTTTCCAGAAACTGGCTATAGCTTCCGGAGACGCGCAGCAATCCATCGGGATAGGTCCGGTTCAACTCCGCCATATCAGTGGCAACATTCTCCAAGAAGTAGCGATCATGACTGACCACGACGCAGGCGAATGGCGCTGCCTGCAACAGGCCCTCCAGCCACTCGATGGCGGCCAAATCCAGATGATTGGTAGGCTCGTCGAGCAAAAGAATGTCCGGCCCCTGCACGACTGCCTCTACGATGGCTAGGCGCTTTTGCCAGCCTCCTGACAACGAGAACGCTTCGGCATCGAGGTCGTGGAAGCCGGCGCGGCCCATAGTCTCGGCGAAACGAGTGCCGCGTTCTGACTCAGGAACACCGGCGCGTTCCATCGCCTTCTGAGCCACGGCGCGGACCGTGTGGTCCGCCTCGAATTTTGAATCCTGCTCAACGCAGCTTAACCGGACCCTTTTGCGTACCGCGATTTCGCCGCTGTCAGGACTTACGTTCCCTGCTAGAATCCGCAGCAGCGTGGATTTACCCGAACCATTCGGACCGATCAGGCCAATGCGGTCGCCCTCTGAAACCGTGAATGAGACGTTCTGAAAGAGCGGGCTCGCTCCAAAATGCTTTGAAATTCCTTGTGCGTTAATGATGGGGGCCAACGGCGGACGCTCTCCTGTTCTCTCTTTTGAGACTACCAGCAAACGCGATAACGGTTCTTGCTGCCGGCCTTTTTCAATAGAGCTGCGTAACGGTTAAAGGGCCGTCATTTTCTGCCGATGTTACAAAATCGGGACCCGGAGCGCGGAAGGCTACAAGGCAAAGTTGGCTTGAGTGATTCATCCAAATCGCCATATTCAAGGCAATCTTTCATTCAGTGATCACCGGTGAAGCTACAGGGTGCATACTCGACCCCTGTCCCGAGTCTCGAAGTTAATCTCTTATTTGAAAGCATGACCCTGCACATTACTCTTCACATACACACGTAGAGTTTCACCGGAAGCAGGTTCTGTTGCGCGTGCGCGAGCGTTATGAGGGTTCTTCTTCAATAGCATTTCCCGATCAGCCTGATAAATAGTTTCGATTTTCATAAAATTAGTCCGAAGGATACAGTGAGCGCGGCAGTTGTGTGTTTGATCAGTTCTTCAGCCGCCCGTCAATGGCGGCGCCCTGGCCAGACCGGATTCCGTTCTCAGAGAGTTAGCAGAAAAGGACATCCGCTTCCACTTGTCGCCACAGGGGGAGAAAGACTACAACTGGAGGGGATACGGTCCTCACGCCGGACATCGTAAAGAGGGAGCGAGAGTTTGAGAACAAAATCATGACCAAGCTTGAAGCAGTCATCCAAAACTCCAAACTGGAAACGGTGAAAAGCGCGCTGCAGGAAATTGGCGTCGAAGGCATGACGGTGCTTGAGGTCCGTGGCCATGGACGTCAGAAGGGCCACACCGAGGTCTACCGCGGACGCGAGTACAGCGTGGATCTCATCCCCAAAACCAAGCTGGAAGTGGTTTTGGCGGACGCTATGGTGGAGAAGGCTGTGCAAGCCATTATGACCACCGCGCGAACCGGAAAGATCGGGGATGGAAAGATTTTCCTGACCCGTGTGGACGAAGCTATTCGCATCCGCAATGACGAGCGGGGCGAGGGAGCACTGTAGAACGCGCTACAGGCCGGTCGTCGCGGAGCTTCGATAACCGTGCTTAAATCACAGATCCATTGACCCTTCGTCATGACGGAAGCGTCCCTACTGATCGGTGAATTGCGAAGCTCTCTCGCCGAGGTCTCCGAGCGGATTGCGCACGACTTCGCGGCAACCAGGGACGGCCGCGCCGCCATCGCTCAGCGAACCCTGTTCATCGAAGAGATTCTAAGTCGCCTCTGGCGTGAGTTCGTATCCGCTGACGAAACTGGACCTCGCGGCTTCGCGCTCGTGGCCACCGGAGGTTTTGGACGCGGCTGGCTGTTTCCCTATTCCGATATTGACCTGCTTTTTCTCTTCACCGATCGAAGCCGCGAGGAAGCTCACAAAATCGAGATTCAGCGCTTCTCCCAGGAACTGTGGGACCTGAAACTCAGACTGAGTCCTGCGTCGCGGACATTGTCAGAGTGCGACCGTTACGATACCGGCAATACTGAGTTCACCATTTCTCTTCTCGACTGCCGTCTTCTTCTGGGCGATCGGGAGTTGTTTGCTCGGCTTCATGACAAGACAATTCCCAAGCTGGTGGCGCGCGAATCGAAGGCACTATTGCAAGGTTTGGCCGAGGTGACACAAGAGCGGCATGGAAAATTCGGTCACACCGTATTCCATCTCGAGCCCAATCTGAAAGAGACTCCCGGTGGTCTGCGGGATTGCAATGTCGCGAGCTGGCTGGCGCTGGTCTCAGCCATGAGCAAACTTGGCGATTGGCCACACGCCAGTTCGCTGCGTGAGCCGGTCCGGAAGCAACTCGGCGAGGCTCTCGAGTTTCTCATGGCCACTCGTTGTTTTCTGCACTTCCGTCACGGGCGCGACGACAACGCTCTCAGTTGGGAAGCACAAGACGAAGTTGCTGCGCGGAAAATCGGCGCTTCCGATTCAGCCGATCTCACGGCTGCAGACTGGATGCGGATCTATTTCGGCCATGCCCGCGCGGTGCAACGCACCGTCACGCAGTTAATGGAAGAGATTCCAGAGTCGTGGTCTTCTTTGCGCAGACAATTTCAGGGCTGGCGGTCGCGGCCGTCGCATCCTGATTTTTCTGTAGTAGATGGCTTGATCTTTCTGCAACAGTCTTCTTCGCTGCGGGATCCGGAGATGCTGCTGCGCCTGTTCCACTTCATGGCGCATCACGGACTCAAGCTGAGCGCGACCACCGAACACCGTATTGAGTTGGCTCTTCCAGAGCTCGCCGTGACGCCGCCGCGTGGCGCCGAACTCTGGCTCTACTTGCAGGAGACTCTGCTGCAGCCGCATGCCGCCGATGCGCTGCGCGCCATGCATTCTCTGCGACTCCTTACCCTACTATTGCCGGAGCTGAAGCCGATCGATTCTCTAGTTGTCCGGGATTATTACCATCGCTTCACCGTGGATGAGCACTCGATCCTCGCTATTGAAAGCTTGCACCGCTTGAATCAATCGAAATCGGAATGGGACAAGCGGTATGCGGAGTTACTGAGTGAACTGGAAGATCCTGAATTGCTCTACCTGGCGTTGTTATTGCACGATACGGGGAAGGGAGTGCCCGGCAGTAATCATGTGGAGGCAAGCCTGGAGATCGCCAGCCGCTGCCTGGACCGTTTGGATGTTGAGCCCGATGAACGTGCAGTGGTGCTGTTTTTGATTGGCGGCCATTTGGAAATGTCGGCTCAACTGCGGCGCGATATTTTTAATCCCGAGACGGTGGCAGCCTTCGCCGAGAAAATAGGAACGCAAGAGCGCCTGAAAATGTTGTGCTTGCTAACTTATGCCGACATCAAGGCGGTGAATCCAGAGGCGCTCACTCCCTGGAAGGCGGAAAACGTTTGGCAACTCTATATTGGCGCGGCAAACTACTTGAACCGGAGCGCCGACCATCGCGTCCATGGCGATGTAGGCGAGGAAAAGCTCGCGCGCCTGCGCAGCCTGGCGCCAGTGATTGGCGCGAAGTTCAGGGATTTTGTTGAAGGATTCCCGCAGAGATATCTGCTGGTGCATACCGCCGAAGAAGTGATGAAACATATGGAAATGGCTGGGCAGTTCGGCCGCGATCCAATGCAGGTAGACCTAAAACGAGGGCGGCACTGGTATGAACTCACGCTGGTCACAAAGGACCGGCCGTCGCTGTTCGCCACTTTGACCGGAGTGCTGGCCGCGTGGGGCATGAACATCGTAAAGGCGAATGCTTTCTCGAACCAGGCCGGAATCGTAGTGGACTCGCTCTATTTCACGGACCGCTTTCGTACTCTGGAACTGAACCTGTCAGAGTGGGATCGATTCAAGAAAAGTCTCGTTACGGTTTTGGCGGGCGAAGCCGACCTCGATCGCATGTTGCGCGATCGCCAACGTGGCGAAACGCCGGCTAAGGCCAAAGTAGTGGTAGAAACTCGAATCGATTTTGACGATGAATGTTCCTCGACCAGTACACTGCTGCAAGTGATTGCGCAGGACCGGCCGAGGTTGTTACACCGTGTGAGTTCCTGTTTGTCACGGCAGAACTGCAATATTGAAATCGCCTTAATCGATACAGAAGGGCAAATGGCGATTGATACTTTTTATCTGACCTCGGAAGGGAAGAAGCTGCCGCCGCCTCTTGAGAAAAAAGTGGAGAAGGCCCTCTTCGATGAGTTGAAAGGGTTAGATCTCGCATGACCCTGCCTAAACAGAGCGATCGAATCCGGAGCCGCGCGCCTCACTAAGCGCCTGCCTCTGGAGGATTCGTTATCGGCTGGATAATGTGAAGCCCGCACTCGGTCTTCGAAGAGCCAGACCAGCGCCCTGCCCTCGGGTCTTCTCCCGGCCGCACGGCACGAGTGCAATGTGTGCAGCCAATGCTCGGATAACTGCGATCGTGTAGCGCATTGTAAGGCGTGCCATGCTCGCGAATATATTGCCAAACCTGCTTCGAACTCCAGTCCGCGATCGGGTTTATTTTTACCAGCCCAAATTTTTCGTCCCATTCGATTTTCCCGGAGCTCGAACGGGCCGCAGTCTGATCGCGACGGATGCTGGTGATCCACGCCGACAATTCGCCCAGCTTCTGGCGCAGCGGTTCGACCTTCCTGATATTGCAGCATTGATCCGCATCACGCTGCCACAGCGCTGTGCCGTGAGTTCGTTCCTGTTCTTCCGGAGAAAGTAACGGATAAACCCGTTCAATCGCAATGCCGTATCTTTGTTCCACTTGGTCCATCAGATTGTAAGTCTCGGGAAAAAGAAACTCGGTATCGAGAGTGAAGAGACGGAAATTCTTGCGAACCCGTGAAGCAATGTCGATGAGGACCATACCTTCGGCGCCAAACGCAGAAGAGATGGCCACGGCACCTCCGAAGGTCTCGAAGGCCCAGCCGAGAACCTGACGTGGCGTCCAGCCCTCCGCTGCAGCTTGCAGATGTCCTATTCCATCTTTCATGCCAACCGCTCCTCTTTGCCCACGCTGCTCGCCGGAACATGAAAATCCGCGGAGAAATGTTCCTCTGCATGATCCGCAAATCTCACAACCTCGCCAACCACTAGCAAGGTCGGAGCTGCAAGTCTCGGCGACTGATGGAGGTTAGAAATTGTAGTAAGGTGCACCTGCTGATGAGGCGTTGTTGCCCGCGAAATAATCGCGCAGGGAATTTCGGCTGCAAAGCCGGCGGCGGAAAGATTGCTGGCGATTTCCGCATAATCGTGACCCGGCATATAGATGACGAGCGTCGATTCGGATCCGGCGAACTGGCTCCATTCCGCATCAGAATTCTCGAACGCGCGATGACCGGCCGACAGCACGACCGTCGATGCTGCTCGCCGATGCGTGAGTGGAATCCCAGTCGCGGCCGCAGCCCCCAGGACTGAGGTCACTCCGGGAACAACCTCGTATGCAACATTCGCTCTTCGCAGCGCTTCCATCTCCTCCCCCGCACGGCCGAAGATGAGCGGGTCGCCGCTCTTCAGCCGCACCACCTGGACGCCAGAACCGGCCAGAGTCACCATGAGGAAATTTATTTCCTCTTGCCTCATAGTCTTCGTACCGCAGCGCTTGCCCACGTTCTGGATCTGAGCAGTGGAGGGGATTAGATGCAATATCTCGGGCGCCACAAGGTCGTCGTGAAGCACAACCTCCGCGGTCTGTAACAGCCGCAGAGCTTTTACGGTGAGCAGTTCGGGATCACCCGGACCTGCTCCTACCAGATAAACTTTTCCGTTCATACGGTTAATCTCCTGTCGTCCTTAGAAAATTCCTTTGTGAATTTGTTCGCGGACTCTTCTGCCAATGCCGCTTCCAGAGCCTCGCGGCTTGCCAGCGACTGCAGCAACTCGCGCTTTCGTTGCAGATCAAGATCGCTGCCGAGTACAAGTTTTCGCGTCGCTCCCAACTCCGCAACCCAACGGGCGTATCCCGGACCAAACTGCCGTTCAAGCTGCTGCCTGATTTTTTGGGCGAGTGACGGACTTTGTCCGCTCGTGGAAACCGCAATCTGGAGATCGCCTCGGCGCACGACGGCCGGATAATAGAAATCGCAATATTCCGGAACATCTACTACATTGCACAGAACTCCTCGCCTCTGCGCTTCCCGATAAATGGATTCGTTAACCGTGCGCGACGAGGTAGCTACGACTGCAAGCGCCATTCCATCGAGATCTCCGGGAACAAACGCGCGCAGTACGAGGGTAATCTTGTTTTCCTTTGCCCATCCACGCACCGCATCGGATGCTTCTAATGCGATCACATGGATGGACCCGCCGGTGTCGACGAGTCCGCCGATCTTGGGCTCGCCGACCTTTCCTGCGCCAACCACGAGGCAGCGTTTGCCTTCGAGCTTTAAAAACATTGGGAACAAGTGACTCATCGCTTAACCTTCCACGCTGCTGGGAACGCGCCCCTCAGGCAAATCGCGCGGTACTGCGTCCACGGTTTGTCCCGCCAAGTAGTCGCGCAATTCCGCATCGCTGTGGCGGGCAAAAAACTGCCGCAGATTTTCGCCCGCTTCACTATCAGCAACAAATTTACGTAAAAGCCGCTCAATTGCCTCCGGAACCTCGGTTGCAAGGCAGCGATACCCCACCGGACGCGCGATCGACTGGTGCAAACCAACCGCCCCGCCCAGGCAGAAGTAGTAAGCGTCCAGCATCTGGCCGTTGACTTTTAGTTTCTTGCCCTCGATGCCAATGTCGGCAATCCAATGTTGGCCGCAACTGTTAGGGCAACCTGTGACGTGCAGTTTCAGGTGCTGATCAAATCCGGGTAAACGCTCTTCCAGTTCCTCCACCAGCCACCGCGAGAAACTCTTTGTTTCCGTGATGGCAAGCTTGCAAAACTCACTGCCGCTGCAGGCAATGGCTCCGCGAAAAAACGGCGATCCACTTACGGGCAATCCGATCTCACCTAACTCCTTTGCCAACTCGTCCGCACGTAGACGAGGGACGTTCACGATAAGCAGGTTCTGCATGTTGGTGGTGCGCAACTCGCCGCCGGCAAAGCGTTCGGCAAGATCCGCAGCCGCATCCATCTGTTCGGGTGTAATTCTTCCTCGCAACACCGCAGACCCTACGTAGCAATAACCGGTCTGCTTTTGCGGATGGATGCCGATGTGGTCGCGATAGACGTCCGCAGGCGCATGCTCGGGTTCGGCGGGATCCAATTGAAATCCAATGCGCCGTTCCAGTTCTTTCTGGAAATCGCCCGGGGTCCAACCATGCCGCAAGAACAGAAATTTCAGCCGTGCGCGCTCACGATGTTCGCGCAAGGGTTCGGAGTCACGAAACAGTTCAGCTACTCCCTTAACCACGGGGAGAACCTGATTCCAGCGAACAAACGCGTTGAGAGGAACTCCGAGATAAGGCTCCGTTGAAAGTCCGCCGCCCACGCGCAGTCCAAACCCTATCTCAGACTTGCCGCGAACTACGCGCTCGATCGCAGTCAATCCAACGTCGTTGATCTCCGGATATGGGCACCACACGCGGCATCCAGTGATCGAGATCTTGAACTTGCGCGGCAGATTGTAGAACTCGGCGTTACCCGCCAGCATCCGATCCACTTCCAGGGCGAGCGACGATGCGTCGCAAATCTCGTCCGCATCCACTCCGGCGACCGGGCAGCCTGTAATGTTGCGCGTAACATCGCCGCAAGCGCCGGTGGTGTTCAGACCCACCCGCCAGAGATCTTCCAGCGCTTTCGGAAGATCTTCGATGGTGACCCAATGCAGTTGAATGTTTTGCCGCACCGTGAGATCAGCGGTTCCGCGAGCGTAACGGCGAGTCAGATCGGCAATGGTTCGGAGTTGGTCAGATCGCAGCAGGCCGTTGGGAATTCGAATCCGCAGCATAAAGAATGGCAATGCCTTGCCTTGTCCGCCTTGACCGCCAACGACGCCCGCTCCGTCGCCTTGCGTGTAGACCCCCCACCACCGAAAATAGGTGCCGATCCATTCTGGGGGAATTGACTCGAAGCCTTCTCGCGCAAAACGGCGGATCTCGTCGAGCCCGTCCCAGGGATTCATGGCACGCTTCAGGCGCTCGGATTTCTGTGCTTTCGTTTCTGTCGCTGCATTGGTCATATTCGCCGCCAAAAAAAACCCACCGCCAGATGATTTCTGGCGGTGGGTTATAACTGCTGATAACTATGAAGGTCTTATGTCAGCAATTTACCTGCGCCAGAGCACACGAATGCACAACAACAACATGCACACATGCACTCCTGGCGAAAATTGCTGAAGCTTAACATGCTGGTTTCGATGCTAGGCTGAACCATAACGATTCGTCAACTTACTTCGGATGAATATTTTCGATACTAGACATCAGGTTTCGCGATACCAACCCTCCACGCGAGCCCCATGCCCGCCAGTACGCCGCGCATATAACCGAAGCTGGCAATAACGCCCGGCATCGGATCATCGGGGTGAATCTCATACTCCAGATCAACGAAGCCCGGGTATTTTATTGCGACGAGCGCCTCAAAAATCTTCCGCACCGGCATGCGCCCCTCGCCTACCGCAACCTGACTTTCCTTGCTCTGGAAGTTCGAGAGATCTTTCATATGTATGTTGAATAGCCTCGGGCCTGTTTCGTGGATCGCCTGCACCACATCTGTTCCAGCGCGAACCGCATGTCCGACATCGATACAGCACCCGATGCGGGGATCCATGCCCTTCACCGCTTTCAATACATCGATCGGCGAATGCCACAGCTTATCTTCGGGACCATGATTGTGGATTGCGATTTGAATGTCGTATTCCTTTACGAACCTCTCAATTCGCGGCAGATTTTCCGGAGTTGGATCACCGGCTACAATGACGCGAATATCCGCTCGCTTGCAGTATTCGAACTTAGAACGTATGTCCGCATCTTCGTCTTTCGTGAAATAGATGGCGCCCGCGCCGTGCAGCTTGATGCCCGCCGCAGTATAGTCGGCGAGCGCAGCCGCTTCTTGCTGCGGATCCATCGGCAGATGATCTTTGACATCTTTAGCGTTGAGCGCGGACACATTCAGTTGCTTCATAAAACCGATGAGCTGTGCCCGGTCAAAGTTGCGGAATGTATAACTGGCCAGGCCCAGCCGAATCGGCGATCCTTCTTCGCTAGACGAATGTTCGCTGCGCAGTGCGAAAACGTCATTGGAAGCAGCGAACGCTGCTGCAACCAGCGAGCTGGATCGAACGAAATCGCGCCTCGAAAACGACTTGTTAATGATTCTCAATTCGTCAGACATGAGGAGCCCAACCCTTCTCGTACTCCCGTCCCCACATCTTCATGGCTTCCGCATCGCCCTCGATCTTTCCATCTTTCACATCGACATGAAGTTCGCGGTTCACTTCCCAGGCGATGTTGGAAAGCTGCAACATCGTTACAGAAACATTCCCCACCGCAATTGGAGCATTAAGTTTGTCGCCCTTTCGGATTGCTGCGATGAAGTTCGCAAAGTGCGCGTCCGTCATGGAATCGCGCCCGATCAAGTCCGCTGATGAAGTCGTGGCTCCGATTTTGAAGTCGCTTGTCTTGTTTCCCTTGAGGTCGTAGATCACATAGCCATCGCGGTCGATCAGTACCGTGCCAGTGGTTCCCATGATCGTCGAACCGCGATCGCGGCCGTAATACTTCATCCCTTGGCAGCTTTTTCCATCCCAGGAAATCATGGCGTCGTCATATTCGAAGCTGGTCACCAGAGTGTCGTAGAACTGCCAATCGTCCTTGAACTGATATCTGCCTCCCGAAGCCGTGACTCGCTTCGGATAGTCAACTCCCAGCGCCCAACGGCAGACATCGACTTCATGCGTGCCGTTATTCAGCGTTTCGCCCGTGCCGTAGATCTTGAACCAATGCCAGTTATAGGGATGCACATTATCCTTATACGGGCGGCGCGGCGCTGGACCCTGCCACAAATCCCAATCGAGCTGCGGCGGTACGGGCACTTCTTTCCCTACGCCAATCGATTTTCTAGTATTGACGTACCAGGATTTCGCGAAGTAAGGCCGCCCGATCATTCCCTGGTGAATTTTGTCGATAATCTCGATAGTGTGTGGTGAAGAGCGCTGCTGCGTGCCCATCTGCACCAGCTTGCCATGCTTCCTTTGCGCCTCGACCAGCATCTCGCCCTCAGCTGGGTTGTGGCTGCATGGCTTCTCCACATAAACGTGCTTGCCCGCCTGCAAGCCGGCTATGGCAATTGGTGTATGCCAGTGGTCGGGAGTTGCGATCGTGATCGCGTCCACATCTCTCTGTTGTAGAACCTTGCGAAAGTCTTTCTCTACTCTCGGGGCCTCGCCCATCTCCTTCTGGGTAGCATCGGCGAACTTCTTGAGAATGTCGCTATCCACATCGCAAACATGCGAAATACGCGCCGCGTTCCGATTCGCCTTCAGTGACGAGAGATGCGCATAACCACGCCCGTTCAGGCCGATTACCGCAAAGTTGAGGCGGTCGTTAGAGCCCAGAATCTGGGCATAACTCTTTGCCGTAGTTCCCACCGCTGCTGCGGCAGCGCCTACCGCCAGCGCATCGAGAAACTCGCGTCGTGTCACCATCATTGCTCCTTAGTAAAACAATCTTTATCTGGCAGACAGTTCCCGCTCAACAGGAAATGCCAGCCTTCGTCAAAGTTTTCTTAAGTCCCTTCATGCTGATCCGGGTAGACGCTTCAGGTGTACCCGCGCCGCGCCAGTGCGTCTCAAGACTCAGACCGTAATGGAATCCGTCGCGCTGCAAAGCCCGCAGTTGTCCAACCCAGTCAACAATGCCGCTGCCGACCGGAGCCCAATCGTATTTTTGATCCGGCTTGCGCACCACGTCTTTACAATGGCAGTGGCCGATGCGGTCTTTGGGTAACGACTCGTAGCCCGCGGGATAAGGCGTGCTTCCGATGGCTGCGGCATTTCCCGGATCCCAGTTCAACATGAGATTCCTGTTGGGAATCGCCTGCAGAACGGCAGCCGCTTCTTCACCCGTCGCGGTATTACACGACATCTCGTTCTCGAGCAGCAGGATGACATTATCTTTCGCGCAGCGTTCCGCAGCCTGCGTCAGTTTCGCATTAATGGACGCGCGGTACGGCTTCTGATCATCGAGTCGCCAATAATCAAAACATCGAATGCGATCCGTGTTGAAAGACTTGCAAAGTGAGATACACCGCTCGAGGAGCTTATCCTGCCCTTTGGCATCGAAATCAGCATGAAACTGGTCGCGGGACTCGCTCTGCGACGACCGCGGAGCACCAGGCCAGTCGGTTTTGAAAAGCGGGCTGGCAATATCCGTGACTCGCAGTTTATGGGCGTTGAGAATCTTTCGCGCATCCTCAACTTGTTTTGCGTCGAGCTCGGTCACGTTCTTGTTCCACATCGAGCGTAGCTCAATCCAATGCAGCCTAAAATCGTGGGAGACGATCTGGCATGCTTTCTCAAAGTCCTGTGTGATCTCGTCATTGATCACGGCCAACCGGAATGGGCAGGCATCGGCGCCCGCTGCTACGCCTTCGACCAGCGGCCCCATTGCCGCCGCAAGTCCTGAAACCGCTAAGCCCGTTAGCATCTCGCGCCGTGTATATACCATTTGTCTCCCTGCTCTCGGGGCATCTTTCTAGAAATGCCGATCAGTAGTGCCCGTCTTTGCCTTTCTACTTCGAGTAACGGCTACTTCTCACGGTAAAGTCAGGCCGTCATCTCCGCCTTCTTCAGCCCGGGCGCGAGCAGCCACAAAACCAGCAAGGCTAAAAGGTACGCACTCGCCGCGATGCCGAACAAGCTCGCATAACTATGCGTCAATTGCAGAATGTGCCCGGCGAAGAACGCAAAGAGGGCGCTTCCCACCGATCCCACCATGCCGCCGATTCCGACTACAGAGCCTACCGCGCTGCGCGGAAACATATCAGATGATGTAGTAAAAAGATTCGCCGACCAACCCTGGTGCGCTCCAGCGGCAATGCTGATTAATGCGATGGCAGTCCACTCTGATTTCGCGGCAGACACAGTGTAGATCGGTAACACCAGGCAAGCGCAAAAAAGCATTGCCGCAAGGCGCGCGTAGTTCGCAGAAAGTCCCAGGCGCCGGAAAGGCGCGGGCAACCACCCTCCGCCTATGCTGCCGATGGCCGACACGTTGTAAACGATGATAAGCGGCAGCCCGAGATGCGAAAGGTTCAAATTGAATTTCTCGCTGAAGTAAGATGGCAGCCAGAACAAGTAGAAGTACCAGATTGGATCCGTGAGAAATTTCGCAATCGAAAAGCCCCAGGTCTGCCTGAATCTCAACAGTCGCCGCCAAGGAACAGAAGGGCCCAAGTCGGCAGCCGCCTCCGAGTAAATATGCTGCAGCTCCTTTTGCCCAAGCGTGGTATGGTCAGCAGGTTTGCGGTAATTGCGAAACCACCAGAGAATCCAGAACGTGCTAAAAATGCCGGTCGTCAGAAAAGCCGCATGCCATCCCCAGCGGAGCGTTACCCAGGGCACGATGGCCGGAGCGAGAATCGCTCCAACGTTTGCTCCGGAGTTGAAGATGCCCGTAGCCAGCGAGCGCTCATTTTGCGGGAACCATTCCGCCACCGTTTTGATCGCGGCAGGGAAGTTGCCGGATTCTCCTAGGCCGAGAAAGAAGCGCGCAAAGCCGAATTCGAGCACAGTGCTCGCCAGCGCATGGCCCATTGCTGAGAGGCTCCAGACCGCCATCACCAACATATAGCCAACGCGCGTGCCTAATTTGTCGATCAGCCGGCCGGCCGCGACAAGGCCAATAGCATAGGCAATCTGAAACGCGTCCACAATGTAGCCATAACTGACTTCCGTCATGCCAATGCTGTGTTCGAGTGTCGGCTTCAGGATCGCGATTACCTGGCGATCCATGTAATTGATGGAAGTGGCGACAAACAGCATGGCGCACACCGTCCAGCGAACGTTTCCGAGACGCGAACCGGGAGACGGCTCGTGCGATGAGCCGGCTTCTGACGTACTATCGACAGCCGTTTTGTCAGCCATCTACGCTCCTACAAACGATAAGCCCTTTTCACCAATCGATAGGCGAGATCCTGCGCCACTTCGAAAGCTTCGTCTTCTTCCAGTCGATGATCGGCGACCAGCTTTGCCAGGAATGCACAGTCCATTCTTCGCGCCATATCGTGCCGCGCCGGGATGGAGAGAAACGCGCGCGTGTCGTCGTTAAAACCTACAGTGTTGTAGAAGCCCGCGGTCTCAGTCACGTGCTCGCGAAAGCGCATCATTCCCTGTGGACTATCGTGAAACCACCATGGCGGTCCAAGCTTCAAACACGGATAGTGTCCAGCCAACGGCGCGAGTTCGCGGCTATACGTGGATTCGTCCAGGGTAAAAAGAATAATAGTCAGATCCCGCTCATTGCCGAATTCATCGAGTAGAGGGCGCAGGGCATCGACATAATTTGCCGACGTTGGGATATCCGCACCAATGTCGCGGCCATGGCGCTCATAAAGTTTGCGGTTGTGGTTGCGCGCGCTACCTGGATGAATTTGCATCACCAGCCCATCTTCCAAGCTCATCCGCGCCATTTCTGTTAGCATTTGCGCGCGGAAGAGTTCCTGTTGGTGAGCTTTGGCGTTGCCGCCGACAATGCAAAGAAAAAGTTCCGCCGCGTCTCCTGGGGAAAGATTCGCGGTTCGCGCCGTCGGATGCCCATGATCGCTCGCCATGCACCCGAGTTCGCGGAAGCGCAAGCGCGTCGCCCGGAGCGCATTCAAGTAGCCAGTCCACATTGACGTATCTTCTCCGTTCTGCTCGCCGAGCTTAGCAATGTTCTCGGCAAAGCCGGCAAACTCAGGATCCACAACCGGGTCGGGTCGGAATGTCGGCAGTATCCGCGCCTTCCATTTCGACTGACGGATGGCCTGATGCTCGGCCAAAGAATCGAGCGGAGAATCGGTGGTAGCCAGGACTTCCAGATTGAAACGCTCGTAGAGCGAGCGCGGCAGGAACTGCGAAGTTCCCAGCTTTTCTGAAATCGTATCGAAGTAAAGATCGGCGGTTTTTTCCGAAAGCCGCTGTTCGATCCCGAAAAGTTCTTGAAAGACAAAATCCAGCCACAGGCGTGTCGGAGTTCCGCGGAACAGATAATAATGCTCAGCAAAGATGCGCCAGACTCGCCTTGGATCTCTCAGTTCTGAACGTCCAATCTCCAGTTCCTCCAGTGAAACTCCCTGGCTGTAGAGCATTCGAAAGATATAGTGATCAGGTTGAATCAGGAGCGTTGCTGGGTCGGGGAATGGCTCGTTCCTGGCAAACCATGCCGCCTGCGTATGCCCGTGAGGGCTAACGATGGGCAGGCTTCGAACAGACTCATACAGTGCTCTGGCGATTTTTCGCGTACCGGGCTCAGTGGGCAGTAGACGGTCTGGATGAATTGGCATAAGAATGAAGTTCTCAGCTGTTAAACTTTCGTTGTCACTTTGGCGCCGCCCAACCAGGCTCACGCGGACCGAACCCGGAGAAATATTCTGGCGACGTCAAGAATGATTCGCCCTCAAACCTCGTTATAGTAGCGAAACATCAAGGATAGTCGCGGAATAAATTTTGCGTCATATCACCTCGCATACAGAGGAACTTCAGCATGCTGGCCGGCATTCGAACTCGAGACTTACGAAAAGTCTATACGTCGCCGCCTCCTCTTGCCTCGGGTGGCGGCTTCGGTTTTGGTTCGGCGCGAGGCAAGAAAAATAAACAACCCAAAGCCGAGATCGTCGCTCTTGATGGCCTGACGCTTGAGATATTGCCTGGCGAAATCTTCGGGCTGCTCGGGCCGAATGGCGCGGGTAAATCCACAACCGCGGGAATCCTCACCACCCGCGTGCGGCCGACCAGCGGGCAGGCGTGGATTGGGGAACACGATGTGTGGGCGGAGCAAGTCGTCGTCAAACGTCTGATTGGAGTGGTACAGCAGCGTCCGAACCTCGATTTCTCACTGACCGCCCGCGAGATTCTCCTTTTCCATGGCGCTTATTTCGGCATCGACTCCCGCGAGCGAGGCGAACGAGCGCAGACTCTGCTCGATCGTTTCAAACTCACCGATCGCGCCGATCAGATGGTCCGCGGCTTCTCTGGCGGCATGATGCAACGGCTCTCCATCGCAC
This sequence comes from Candidatus Sulfotelmatobacter sp., assembly GCA_049589695.1. Taxonomy (GTDB): domain Bacteria; phylum Acidobacteriota; class Terriglobia; order Terriglobales; family Acidobacteriaceae; genus Sulfotelmatobacter. The sequence continues at coordinate 35,238 of JBAWBG010000008.1, forward strand.
GCGCCATGATGCACGACCCACAAGTTCTTTTTCTGGACGAGCCCAGCGCCGGCCTCGATCCGCAAACCCGGTTGCTTCTCTGGGATATCATCCGAGATTACAACCAGAGCGGCAAAACCATTCTTCTGACTACGCACAACATGGAAGAAGCGGATGCTCTGTGCCAGCGCGTCGCCATCATCGACCACGGACGCAACATCGCCATCGGCACTCCTCAACAACTGAAAGCCTCGGTGCCTGGCGGTTTTCTGCTCCGCCTGCGCTTTGGCCAGCAATCTCCAGAATTTTTGCAGCGGCTTCGGAGTTTGCCTGGCGTCACCGAGGTGCGCGCAAGTCAGGACGCGAATGACAAATCAGCCGATATTTACGCAGATCGCGGCGGACCGCTGGTTTCCGAGATTGCCAATCTTGCCTCCAGCGCCTCCATCGAACTGTGCGACGTGCACATCTCGGAGCCGAGCCTGGAAAATTTGTTCCTGCACCACACCGGAAGGAGCCTGCGCGATTGAACTGGAAAACGTTTCTAGCCTTACTCGGGCGCGATGCCCACGTCGCTCGCCGCAACTTTATTTCGCTAGTGTTGCAGACCTTCCTGCAACCGATGATGTTCGTATTTATCTTCGGGAGGGTAATGGTGAGCAGCGGCTATATGCCTCCGGCCTACAAGAGCTTGCTGCTGCCCGGAATCATGGCGATCAGCATGGTGTTCACCGGGGTTTGGGCCGTCGCTATGCCGCTGATTGCAGAATTTCAATTTACCCGTGAGATCGAGGACCGTCTACTGGCGCCCATAGAAATTTCCTGGCTTGCAATAGAGAAGGTGTTTTTCGGCGCCGTACAAGCGCTGCTCGCAGGATTGGCAGTAGTCCCGGCAGCATGGCTGCTTTTGCGCCCGGGTGTGGAGTTGAATTTGCGCTCTCCACTCAGCTTCGCTTGCGTAACTTTGCTGGTGGCGCTTTTCTCGGCCTGCGGCGGGCTTGCTCTTGGTTGCAGCATCAATCAGACGCACATTGGCTTGATGTTCAGCATGGTTTTAACTCCAATGATATTTTTCGGCTGCACCTATTATCCCTGGAGCGCTCTGGCGCACTTCCCTATTCTGCAGAAAATCGTGCTAATCAACCCGCTCGTTTACGCCAGCGAGGGCCTGCGCGGAACTCTCGTGCCGCAGTTCCAACATTTGTCGATTCTCGCCGTCTTGATCGCCCTGACGGTTTTTGATGCGCTACTGCTGGCAGCCGGACTCAGGCAATTCCACCGAAAGGCTGTTAGTTAGTCGCACGATTTGTTGTCACTTGCACATCCATGTTGAGGTTGTGCGCCACGAATGACCACGAATCCGCGATCTCTTCAATTTGCTTCGAGATGGGTTTTCCGGCGCCGTGTCCTGCCTTGGTTTCCACACGAATCAGCACAGGCGCAGGTCCGGCTTGATCAGCTTGCATGGTGGCAGCAAATTTAAAGCTATGTCCGGGGACCACGCGGTCGTCGTAATCAGCTGTGGTGATAAGAGTCGGCGGATATTTCGTCCCAGGCTTCAAATTATGCAGCGGCGAGTAAGCATAGAGAGCTTTGAATTGTTGGGGATCGTCGGAGGAGCCGTAGTCCGAAGTCCAGGCCCAACCGATGGTGAATTTGTGAAAGCGCAACATGTCCATCACACCAACCGCAGGCAGAGTCGCGCCGTAGAGGTCGGGCCGTTGCGTGAGACATGCTCCAATTAACAACCCGCCGTTGCTGCGGCCATAGATGGCCAGATTCGAAGATGTCGTGTAATGATTTGCGATGAGCCACTCTGCCGCGGCGATGAAGTCGTCAAACACATTTTGCTTATGCAACTTTGTGCCGGCGAGGTGCCATTCTTCGCCGTACTCACCGCCGCCTCGCAGATTCGGCTGCGCGTAGACTCCACCCATCTCGAGCCACACTAGATTCGGTACCGAGAAGGCGGGAGTCAGAGAGATGTCGAACCCTCCGTAGGCGTAAAGCAACACGCGGTTCTGGCCGTCGAGTTTCATGCCCTTCTTATAAGTGAGAAACATCGGGATGCGGGTGCCGTCTTTGCTCTGATAGAAAACCTGTGTGGTTTCGTAGCGGCTGGAATCGAAATCAACCTTGGGTTGGCGGAAAACTGAACTGGCGCCCTTCTCGGGATCGTAGCGATAGATCGTCGTCGGAATGGTGAAACTGGTGAAGGCATAAAACGTTTCCTTATCTTTGCGCTTGCCAGTAAAACCCTCAGCCGTGCCGATTCCAGGCAGATCGATGCTGCGCAGGAGCTTGCCTTGCAGATCGTGGACTCGGACTTCAGCGCGAGCGTCCTTGAGATATTCCACCAAGAACTTGTTGTCGATCACGCTGACACTCTGCATGGTTTCCGCGCTCTCCGGGATGATTGTCTTCCACCGGGCGCGCTCGGGAGTTCGAGTGTCAATCGCGATCAGCCGACTGCGGGAGGCATCCAGATCGGTCTTGAACCAAAAGACCGGGCCATCGTTATCGACGAATTCATATTGGGCGTCGAAGTCATCGAGCAGTTTGACCACTTGCGAGTCCGGCTGCGCGAGGTCTTTATAGTAGAGCCGATTCTTGGGAGACGTACCTTGCCACACCGTGATGATCAGGTAACGGCCATCGTCGGTGACGGCTCCGTTAAATCCTAACTCTTTGTTGTCAGGACGCTCGTAAATCAACTGATCTTCCGATTGCGTAGTGCCAAGACGATGGTAATAAAGCTTCTGGAAATAATTGGCATCGCGCATCGCAGTGTCGTGCCTGGGCTCGTCATAACGGCTGTAATAGAAGCCCTTCGCGTCCTTGGTCCAGGACGCGCCGGAAAATTTAACCCACTTGATCAGGTCGGACAAGTCCTTGCCGCTATCGATATCGCGTACGTGCCACTCCATCCAGTCGGAACCGGAAGCGGCGGTGCCGTAAGCTAACAGCTTGCCGTCATCCGAGATGGCCTCACCGGAAAGTGCGACCGTACCATCGGCGGAAAGAGTATTGGGATCGAGTAAAACCCGCGGTTCGGCGTTCAGCGATTCTGCGACCAGCAGCACGCTCTGATTCTGAAGTCCATTGTTGTGCTGGTAGAAATAGCGTCCGCCGCGCTGCTCGGGAACGCCGAAGCGCTCGTAATTCCAAAGCTTCGTCAGGCGGTCGTGAATCGCCTTGCGGTAGGGAATCTGGTCGAGGTAGCTGAAGGTCAATTTATTCTCGGCTTGCACCCAGGCGAGTGTATCGGGTGAATCGGTGTCTTCCAGCCACCGATAAGGATCGGCGACCTTGGTGCCGTTGTAATCGTCGACCTGGTCGACCCTCTTCGCTTTGGGATAGTTAAGCTTGGTGAGAGACGGCGCATCACCGGCAAGCAGGGCAACTACGCACAGCAGCGGTATTAGAACCAGAAGGAAAGGCAGCATAATGCGTGCCACAAGTTTCATGGGACCTCCGAAGCAGCGGCGTCCAGTTTGTTCTAGCGCGAAGCGAAAGACATTCTAACTTAGATCGAGCGAGAGGATAACGAAGGACCTGAGATACATTGAAAACCGAAGACGTCCGTGCGGAAAAAAGGTTGGTCAGCGAGCGCAGTTTTACGAGTCAATTCATTAGTTGCGTTTCATGCCGAACTCGCTACCCTGCTGCCTGCTGCGCTTCGTGGCGACGACTCTCGGAACCGTTTTGCAAATGGGAGTACCGCTCGTAGCCCTCCGTGGCAAAGCACAAGCCACGATCAAAAAACTGGTCCAGGAGGCGCAACAATTCCATCTCCCCATAAATTTCGACTGGACCTCGCATGAAGCCCTGGCGCTGCAGGAACTCCCACAAATGTTCTTTGGTCATGATCATCGCCCAGCAGTAATCGGGAAGTGCTACCCCTTGAGAGGCGCGGCGTTCGCCTATCTCAAAATACCGCTGCTCGATGTCGTGGCCAGTCTTGGTAAGCAGCCACTCGCTCAGGTGCAGGAAGATCTCCTGAATCCGTTGTCGCAATTCATCGGGTGGAACTTTTCGCAAATCGGCGGTGTGCGGGGAAGTTTCGAATTTCTGCAACAGTTCAAATGTAAGTTCGTCGGAATGACGTTCAATCAGGCGTACCAAGCGTAATGCAATCATGTCATCCTCTTTGCTTCTTTATTTCATTAGATGCAGGTTTAGGGCACTCAGACGCAGGCGAAAACCGCGTCACAAGTGTCAGTCTGAACCGTGGCGTAATCGGTTGGCTTTACTCAGGAGCTTATCGGCAACAGCCTTGAGATCAATGATTTCGGTTTCGGTCGCTGTGGCAACGTAATCAGTCACCAACTTTTCGCACTTTTTTCGGACTTCCTCATAAGCTGCCGGATCTTGACCGCGAACCGCGAGCAGTTCCTTGAGCCAGCGCTTGCCGTAACTGGCATGGAGGGTTTCGTCGGCCCAATCGAAATCCATATCATGCTCGCTGAGCGAGTCGCCGTAGGAATGAAACAAACGCGTCCGCTCGGGCTTGTGCCGAATATTTTTGGTTTCAAAAAAGAAGAGCATGCCGAGCAGATTGGTCGGAATGTCATCTACATCACCCGACGTGGCGCTCTCATAAATATAGGTCCCAAGAGGAATCTCAGCCGGATCGAGACCCCATGCCATCAGCCGCTCGTAGCCCATGCGGCAATGGCGCGATTCGTCATAAGTCCACCGCGCCGAATTATAGATCCACTCCCATGGCAGCACGTCCGCAAAAGCGCTCAATATTACGCCACCCGCCTCAACTGCCCAGACTTCGTTCACATGGCTGATAGCGGAACGTAACTGTAATTGCATTCCTTCGCCATAGGGATAAGACGGATCGACAATGTCCGGCCAATAGAATCGGCACGGCCAAAACCGCTGATCTCTCGCAGGATGCACAGGAATAGAAAAGGTTTTTGTCCACGGCAACGGTCCGGCAGGAGCCGAAGAAACCAGAGGTTCCACTCCCACTCCGCCGGTTGCAGAAAGCCGTTTTGCAACTTCGTCTGCCCATGCAATTGCTTCAGAGCGCGCTTCGGGATTCTGCGATAGTGCCGCTTCGATCCACAAGTCGAAGGCGCTGATCTGCTCCGCTTTCTCTGCGAGCGCTAACGTCAGGAATCGGTGCGTCGGACCGTCGGCGATCAGATCGGAAGCCTCGAGGTAGGCTTGATAAGCATCGCGCAGCGCCGGTAAAAGAATTTTCCCCACGCTCAATAGGAATGCCGGAACAGAAGGTGAATCCTTGACCGCATTAAAAAGTTCGATGAGAGCGCGATCGGTCCCTTCTTCCTCGAGCAGACGGCTGGGAAAGCGAAGTTCGAAAACGCGCTCGCGCAGGGAATTCGCGGTCTCCGCACTTTGCCAGACGTAGCGAGCCAGACTAGTCTTGATTTCCAACGGGGCAATGGCCGGAATCCAGGCCGCCTCGCTTACGAGAAGGGAGCGCTCGCAGAAAAAAAAGCGCTTGAGCAGCTGGGCCGTGTCGAATCGCATCCAGCGAGCCCGCCGCTGTGACGTCAATAGGAATTCTGATGCCTGTGACATTATTCCCTGTGGCGCGAGTCGTCGCTTCCGCTCTTTATCGCTCACCATCAATTCTAAGGCGGAATTCGGGACGACGCACATGTTCGTCTAAGATTGCTGGCTAAACCAAATTGCTGACAGCCAAGGTGACAATTGCAACCAGTAAGATGGCGAGGCCCTGGTTCAATAGTCGGCGTGTATCGCGCGACGATCCCTTCCACTCGCCTTTCCATAATCCCCAAATGTTGCCTACCACGATGGAAAGAGAAATGAAAAGCGGCCAGCCCACTATGACGCCTAAATGTCCAAGTCTCGTCGCAGCCGCGCCATAGAGATAGAAGCTGCCAATCCACATGGCGGCCATAAGTGTGCTCAATCCCAGATTTCGTGGCGTGGCTTGACTGAAATATTGGCCCACATTTTTTCGCCTGGCCATCAGATACAAGCAATAAGCAAGATTCACAAGACATCCGCACGCAAATAACAGCGCCCAAACCGTGTTCCCGGACAATGATGCCGAAACCCCCAGTTTCGCCGCAGCATTAATTACATTTCCGCCGAAAGCCACGCCAACATTCGGCAGACACGAAAGTATGCCCGCAAGAATGGCTATAACCAGTCCGATCCTAAAAGAGCTTGAGTTAGCCGCCGTCTCTTTTTCACTCGAGAGTGTTCTGCGCGATCCTCCGATCGAGCAGACAACGATGCCGACGATCACCAGGGCCGTTCCGAGTAAGACCAGTGCTTCTGACGCGAGCGGAATTCGCTGGGAGAAAAACAGCAAGGGAATCAATGCGCCAAGGCCGGCAATCAGGCCCATAATAATCGGGTAGCCCAACGCCATCCCAAGTTTGTCCATCCCCAGACCAAATAGCACTGCGCCTAGGCCCCAACCCATCCCGAACAAAGCCAACACAGCAAGATCATGAGCGGGCGACGTCGCATACACAGCGACAATATTTGGAACCAGTAGCAGGATGATGATCCAGTTCAGGAAGAACATGCCGAGCAACGAGAAGGTCGCCCAAGTGTGCTCCCATGACCAACCTTTTACCATCGTCATGGGAAGAACAAATGTCCCTTGGAGAAGAGCTGCCAGAAGCACCAGCAGAAATCCGAGAAATATCTGCATATTTGCTTTTTCAATTCCAGCAGCCAATTCGGCGGCCTCTGATCTTGCAGCTGGTAGAACTGGAAGATCCAAGCGCCACTAACTGACTCCTCAGCTCGACAAGCGTCCGATCAGGAGATTAAAGAAACGCGAAGAATCCACCTCCAGCGCCACTTTGGCATTGGGGACGTATTTGTCGCGTACGACCGGAGAATTCTTGGTGCCGGCCAGCGTTGGCGCCGATCCTCGGATGACCATTCTGGATTCGGCTTCTTTCTGCATCTCGGGAGTTCTTCGCAGGTCGCCCTGATTTGGGCTATAGCCTAGTGTCTGGCCGGCGGTCAGTTCGCCGTTCACTTCCACATCCACGTAATAGTTATCAAACGTCAGAATGGAGGGATCCAGGAAGGCGCTTAAAGCCAGAGAATCATGCATGTTTGGCCCGACAAGAAATCCTTGTGCGCGGTTATGGTCAATGGCCTTGCGGGCAATTTTGGCGGCGGCCTGGCTCACCGGACTCTTTCCTGCGCTGAGTTGTCGAACATGTTCATCCGTCAGCGCAGTCTTGCGGGTTACGTCGAGGCCAACCATCGTGATTGGAATTCCTGACTGAAAAACCATTCGCGCCGCTTCGGGATCGACGTAGATATTAAATTCAGCGGCTGGCGTGATATTGCCCCCGGAAAGCGAACCACCCATCATTACCAACCCTCGCACTTTGCCAGCCAGGTCTGAATCGGTGGCGAGTGCGGCGGCGATATTGGTAAGCGGTCCGATCGTAATGAGCGTGACCTCACCGGGATATTTTCGGATAATCTCACCAATCAGTTGCGCTGCGGACTGGCTGACGGGTTTGATTTTCGGCTCAGGAAAAACTGCTCCGCCCAGTCCGTTCTCGCCATGCGCATATGTGGCAGTCACTAGGCGCCTAACTAAAGGCGCTTTAGCTCCGGCGGCAACTGGAATATCGGTGCGCCCGGCGATCTCAACCATGCGCAGTGCGTTGGGCAGAGTTAATTCCAGCGGCACATTCCCCGCCACCGGAGTGATTGCTTCGATTTTCAACTCGGGCGATCGCATCGCGAGGAGCAATGCGAAGGCATCGTCGACTCCAGGATCGGTATCAATAATGACGCGCGATTGTCCGCCTGCGCCATCGCGAGCTGACGTTTGCGAAAGCGGAGTTGCGCCCGCCAAACTTGATGCAAAGAGAGCTGCCGTCGACGAAGTCACAAATTGCCGGCGTGTCACCGACCCTGCCAGACGTGAACTCATATCATTACTCCATGACTCCATGAGAAAAATTGGACTGATTTTGTTAGAACAAAAAGCTAATGAGCACGCGGCGGCTGCGTCATCAGTTTGACGTAAAGATCGTAAAGCTTCCTGGTATCCACATCGAACTGTACGGTGGCTTTGTGCTCATAGGAAGGAACCGAAGCCTCCGGTCCCCAGAAGAGCGTCTCCCCATAACTCGGGCCGTGATCGATATCGATGTCGACGTAGTATTCTTTCTGCCCGGTAATAATAGAAGGATCGATCAGGGCCGCGGCCGACAATTCGTCCCACATAAAGCTCGGCTCTGAATATTTGGTCAAATATTGAGCGACTGGTGTGTCGGCTTTCGCGATGGCGTCGTGAACTTCCTTACCCAGGCTCGTCTTTACCGAAATATCGATGGGCGTGATGGTGATCTTTTTCCAGGGCGCGCGCATGGAGATGCGAACCGCCTCCGGATCGAACCACCAGTTAAATTCGCGGCGGCCATCGAGGCGGTCAATTCCGCCATTGTCAGCGTACATCCCGCTTCCCATTAGAACCAGCTCTTTGGCGAGCGTTGCCACTTCAGGATCGAGACGCAGTGCAAGAGCGATATTCGTCATCGGTCCGCCCGCCCAGATCACGACTTCGCCCGGATACTTGTGGACCATGCGAACGATGAATTCGGCAGCGCTCTCGGCAATCGGTTTGATGTGGGGTTCACCTTCGACCAGCGGCGGCACGACATAAGGATCGTGGTATCCCGCCTTGTAAGCTTCCGACACATGCGACCGTTTGGAGAAATCGCTCCAGCAGCCTTTATAACCGAGCTTTCCGTACAAATTCTCCCAGCGTTCGGATTCCTCTTTCGAGTTCAGCAGCGGAAACAGAGCGCCCTCGGCGACGGGAACGTCTGTGCGTCCCGCAATCTCGAGCAGGCGCAGCGTGCGTTGTGTTTCTTCTTTCATCCACTGATCGCCACTGACGGTGGTGATGCCGAGAACATCAAACTTGTCTGACTGCAGGAAGATCAGCAATGACTGCATATCGGTGGTTGCCGGACCGCGCGCGTCCTGGTCGAGAATGATTTTTATTTTTTGTGCTTCAAGTTGAGTCGTAAGAATCAGCGTAAAGAAGGCGATAAGCAGACCAACGAAGCTTCTTGGCTTCATTTTGAAATTTCCCCCAGGGTCTTGTTTTGAAAACGTAACTTGAAAATTACTGAGTCGAATAAATCTCAGCCATTCGCCTTCGCGACCAGCAGAATGGCAACGCAATAGAAAACAAACATTCCGACCAGATACAGCTTGGCGCGAGTTCCCGCACCTGCAAATTCCTTCCATGCGAATACGCCCCACAATGCGGCGACCATAGGAGCTGACTGGCCAATGGCATACGAGATGGCCACGCCCGTAAAGCTTGCAGCGACCAGGTTGAACACCATCCCGGTTCCCCAGATCGCGCCGCCGACCAATCCGAGCGTGTGGCCGGACGCTGGCCCCTTGAAATATCCGCTGAAATCGACCGGCTCGCCCACCAGAGGCTTTTTCATGAAGTAAACGTTCCAGATTGCACACGAGAGCAGAGCACCCAATGTCAAAAAGACCGCAATGCTGTATGGACCAAGCGGGTGTCCGTGGGTCATTCCGCGAGCTACGAAGGGAGCCCACAATCCCATCAGAACGCCGGAAACGATGCAGGTAACAATGCTCTTTCGCGAGACGGAACTGCCGGCAATGCTGAGACTGCCGTAAGCTTTGCCATCCATGATCACAGCAATGACGGCGCAGATTACGCCCAGAGCCAGCAACACAACGTTACCTTTTGGCTGTAACCCATAACTTAAGACGGTACCCACCACCAGAGCGATGCCGATCGAAACCGGAAATGCGATAGCGAGCCCAGCCATATCGATGGCTGCAACGAGCAAGAGATTGGCGAGATTGAAAATCGCGCCGCCTACCATGGTGGAAATGATATTTTCGGTGTCCGCGGAGCGCACGTTGTTCAGAAAGCTATCGGCATTGTTTCCCGTGCTTCCCATAGTCAAGGCGAGCACGAGCGAGACGAGAAAAATTCCCAGTGCATAATCCCAATAAAAAAGCTCGAAGCGATAGTTCTTAACGCCCTTGAACGTGTTGGCCCATGATCCCCAGCACACGGCACTGGTGATCATCATAAACAGAGCAATGGTTAAGCTATGCGGGGTAAACATTCGTTTCTCCTATTTACCCTGAATTCGGGAAATGAACAGTTTCAGGAAGCGATCAGCATCTACGTCCACGCAGACTTTAGCGTTCGGCTTGACCTTGTCCATGCCTTCAATCTCGTAGTGGTCGCCGTGGAGGACGTTCCGTTCCTCGTACCCCTGGCGGTTTGCTACAGTCTCGCCGCGCGCAAATTTCCCTTCGGTTTCGACATCAACATGCATTTCACTGGTTTTGACCAGGCTGGGGTCAACGGCAATGGCGACAGCGGAAGGATCGTACATGGGAGCGCCAGTCCCGCCGTATTGCAGACTGAGATCAACTAAGTACTTCAACACGGAACTGATGAAATCGTTTATCGGACCATGTGTCTTTTGGAGCTCTGCAAGATAACTGGGAGTGAAAAGGGCTTTATTCCCGACTTCGAGGCCCGACATGGTCAGCGAATTCCACCCGGCCTGAAACACAATCTGCGCGGCTTCCGGATCGTTATAGATATTGGCCTCCGCGGCGGCATTTACGTTGCCCCCAGTGATCGAGCCGCCCATGATGATGACCTCTTTCACCAGGGGAACGATAGAAGGATCTTTTTCGACGGCCAGCGCGATGTTGGTGAGCGGACCAACAGGAACAAGCGTGATCTCATGTGGGGAAGCGTGCACGAGCTTGATGATGAGATCAGGACCGAAGTCAGGATCGACTTTGCACTTGCTGGGCGGCAATTCCACGTTTCCCAATCCATTTTTGCCGTGCCAGAACTGGGCGGTAATCAATTTCTGAAAAAGCGGATGATGCGCCCCGGCAGCGACAGGAATGTCGCAACGATTGGCAAGGGACACCATGCGCAGAGCATTTTCCAGTCCCATCTCCAACTCGACATTGCCCGGAACGACTGTGATTGCCCGAACGTCCAGTTCCGGCGAATTCAACGCCAGCATAATGGCGAGGGCATCGTCTGTTCCTGGGTCGGTGTCGATAATTACTTTTTTGGCTGCGGCGGCGTGGAGTGGGAACGCCGCGATCAGGATGGCTAAGGTTATGAAGAAAGTGAAACGAGGAGTACGAACGGGGCCCGGGATCACAACCGCTGGAAGTGTCATTAAGTTGGGAAAGTTTCGGCGATGTAGCCTAGCGTTATGGGCGATGAGTGTCAAGCGAAACTCCTCTGGAACCGGAATATGAAATGGATTTGACAATCGTCGTAAGCGAAAACTAGACTCCTCGTTCTTTTTGATTTCATCTCGATTGCAACCATTAGGCCCTCAAATCATATGGCAAAGACTCCTCGAATTGCGGTCATCGGCAGCGCAAATATTGATCTCGTTACCTTTACGGACCGTTTTCCTAAACCGGGAGAAACTATTTTTGGGCAGAAATTTGATCTCGGCTTCGGGGGCAAGGGCGCGAATCAAGCAGTCGCAGCTAAATTGTGCGGAGCCGACGTGTTCATGATGGCGCGTGTGGGCAGCGACCTGTTCGGTCCGGCGACCATCGAAAACTTCAAGAAATTAGGCATTGATACCGCGCACGTGAAGCAGGTCGAAGGAGCATCAAGCGGAGTGGCTCCAATTTTCGTAGAGCCCAGCGGCCAGAACAGAATTTTTGTGGTGAAGGGTGCCAACGATCTATTGAAAGCCGCAGACGTGGATGCCGCGGCAGATATGCTCAAGACCGTCGATTGCATGGTGATGCAGTTCGAAATTCCAATTGAAACTGTCTACTACTGCGTAAGCTTCGCGAAAAAACATGGCATTCGATGCATCGTAAATCCCGCTCCCGCGGGCCCGGTCGACATGAGCGCGCTTGCTGGACTCGATTATTTTGTTCCCAATGAGAGTGAAGCGGAAACGATTACCGGAATGTCGGTGCGAACCGTGGAAGATGCGAAAAGATGCGCGGCTAAATTGCTCTCCGGCGGAGTAGAAAGAGTAATCCTAACGCTGGGTGCCAACGGTGCGCTAGTGGCCAGCCGGGACGATATGGAGCATATCCCTGCATTCGGCGTGAAGAGCATTGACAGTACCGGCGCAGGCGATGCCTTTATCGGAAGCTTCGCCGTTTTCCTTGGCGAAGGCCTGCCCGAGCGCGATGCAGTACGCCGGGCAAATCTTTACGCGGGGCTTTCCACGACCGGAGTCGGAACTCAAAAGTCCTTCTATGACCGGAAACGCTACGACGCTGAGTGGTCTGCCAGAAAAACATCCTAGCGTTGCGGCCCTAACCCGGGGTTCCAGCCCTGCACGCGAACAACTTTGCGAGATGGATTGAGCGGTGATCGATTTAACGATCAATGCCATGGAGGCGGGTGACTTCTAATAGCCTGATTGTTCTCAGAAGAAAAGCAGCGGCGTTTCTTGTCCTGTGGCTGCTGTGCGGGATTCTCACGGCGCAATCAACGAAAATCAAAGTGATTGCGGATCAGGATAGTGCCGGTCCGCAAGGCACGAACTTTCTTTCCCTTCTCATGTTATTGCGTGCGCCACAAATCGACCTGCTTGGAATCACTACGGTCAGCGGCGATCAGTGGATGAAACCGGCGACTGTGTTTGCACTCTGGGCAACCGAACTGGCTGGCAGGACTGATGTCCCAGTCATTGCTGGCGCGGAGATGCCGCTGTTGAATACGGCACGAGAGCAGGAAGCGCGCGAGGTTTTATATGGGTCCTACATCGGATGGCATGGATCGTTCAATCCAGATGCCCCAAAGCCCGAGCGGACATGGGCGCCGCCGAGTGGCTTTCCGAAGGTGAAAACGCGTCCGGGTCGAGCTGCCGATTTCATTATCGATACGATTCGCGCGAATCCGGGCGAAGTGGTTTTGTACTGTGCCGGTCCGCTTACGAACATTGCGCTGGCAATCCGGATGGACCCGGACATCGTGCCGCTGACAAAAGCGATTTACATCATGGGAGGAAGCAGCGGCGGCGGCCCGGAGCTGAATTGGTGGTGGGATCCAGAGGCGGCTTCGATCACCATGCGCGCTCCCTGGAAGCAAATCGTAGTTTCACCATTTGAGGCCGGAGCGGAAGTCTGGTCCAGCAAAGCTCTCATGCAAAGAGTGGTGCAGACCGGGGGGCCACTGACAAACTACGTGCGAAGTTTGTATTTGGATTTTGTTCCCCCTGCGGGAACGTCACTTTGGTCGATGATGTGGGACGAATTGCTGGTAGCTTCTCTGATCGATCCATCGGTAATCACGAAATCGGAGACGATGTATCTTGATGTGGATATTTCCCACGGTCCCAGCTACGGACATACGGTTATATGGAAAAAACCGGAAGATGTTCCACACTTCTTTCTTCCTTATAGTGGGCCGGGTGGACCGGACCGGGGAAAATGGCTAGGACATTTGATGCCGCCGCCACAGTTGCATCCGGCGAACGTTCAGATCGAAGTGGATAAGACCAAGTTCGAGAAGATTTTCGTCGACCTGATGAGCCATTGAAGGCATTATCTCTGGTCAAACGGTGACCAAAATCCTTGTTGCAGAATGGGACAAGAGTTCGTGTGAGACAGGCCAATCGTCTCATTTACACGAAAAGTCTTGACTGTTCTCTTCACGGGGATATATGGTCTGGCAATTGTTTTCTTTGCAAGCACAACAATATTTAGTTGGGGCCGGTCGCTCGAGCTGAAGGGCGATTGTGTGTTGCGGTAACAACCAAGACCACTGGGGGAACCATCGATGGCAAGGCGCGCTCGTCTCGCGTTTTCCTTTTCACTCGCTCTGTTTCTATGTCCTTCGCTTTTCGGCCAGGCTACTGGCACCATCTCCGGCACGGTTGCTGACAAGACCGGTTCCGTAATTTCTGGCGCAACCGTTAAAATTAGCTCGCAGGCAACTGGGGTTGTTCGCGAAGCCAAGACCGATGACTCGGGTCACTATGTAGTGACCCTGCTGCCAGTGTCGACCTACACCATCGCGGCCGCCTCTCAGGGCTTTCAGACGGCGCAGCAAAAAGACGTCAAACTGCAAACCGACCAGCAGTTGGAAGTAAATTTCGCGCTCGTTCCCGGCAATGTCACGCAAACGATCGACGTGAGCGCCAGCGCAGTAGCCGTGGAAACCACGACTCCAAGTCTGGGCCAGGTCATCAACTCGCAGCAGGTGGCTGAACTACCATTAAATGGCCGGGACTTCGTGCAACTGGCAACTTTGGCTCCGGGCACAACGCAGGAAACCAACCCAGGCAGCTTCTTCAATGGCGGTCCGAGCAGCGAAGTTTCGGCCCGCGGATCGTATTCGCTTTCAGTGGGCGGCTCACGCGCCAGCAGCACCGACTGGCTGCTCGACGGCAACGACAACAACGAGCTCACCGCCGGTGGAATCGCGATCTTGCCTTCGATCGACGCGATCCAGGAATTCAAGGTTCTTACCTTTACTTACTCCGCTGAGTACGGTACCCGCGCGGGTCCGACGGTGCTGGTAACCACGAAATCCGGAACCAATCAAATCCACGGATCTCTATTCGAGTTCTTCCGCAACACCGATCTCGACGCCCGCAGTTATTTCGCTTCCACCCGAGAACAGTTCAATTTGAACCAGTTCGGCGGCGCAGTAGGTGGCCCGATCAGGAAAGACAAGACGTTTTTCTTCCTCGACTATCAGGCTAAGCGCCAACGTCACGGAATTCCGTTCGTAGGTTTAGTTCCTACCGCCGCATATCGAACGGGAGACTACACGCTTGATCCATACGGAAGCCCTAATGCTACGCAACTCAACAATCCGTACACGGCAACTCCGCTGCAGTGCGACGGGGCAGGCAATCCGATTCCGGCGGGCCCCGGAGGAGTTCAGGCTCCTGGCACCAACTGCAACAAGATTCCGTCCAATATGATCGACCCTATCGGCCAGGCAATGATCAATTTTTTCCCATTGCCGAATGCTTCGAATCCCGGAGCAGGATACAACTATTCCGATGTCCCAGTTCGTAAGCTGAACGAAGGAGAGTTCGACGTTCGTCTGGACCACAACTTTTCCAGCAAGGATTCGATGTTTGCTCGTTTCAGCTACGATCAGGCAACATCATTTGTACCTGGAGGGGCCCCGGCCTTTGCCGAACAGAATGCCTTCGCCAGTAACCAGGATATCGACAATCATGGGCGTAACGTGGCGGTCTCCGAAACCCATATATTCTCCGATCGCACCATCAATCAATTCCAGGTCGGATTCAATCGAATTTTCAACTACATTCTGTCGTATGGAAACGCCACTTGCGAATCGGCAAAGTTAGGCATTCAGGGTGCAAATTTAGGTTCTTCCTGCGATAACCTCACTGGATTGCCGGCCAGCCTGAATCAGTCCACCAAGGTTTGCATGAGCTGCGGTCTAACTTCAACGCAGCTGTTCGGTGGCTATTACAACCTTGGAGACCGCGGCTTCGCTCCTTTTCAGGGCGGCACCAACGTTTTCTCGGTGTCAGACTCGTGGAACACCACTCGCGGTAACCATTCTCTGAGCATCGGTGGCGGAATCCGGGCCAATCAAATGAACGTGGTGACCAACGGATTCCAGGACGGTTACTTCCTGCTGTTTGGCGGCTATACGAACGACGCTTCCGCTGATCTGCTCGTGGGTCAAGTGGGGGGAGCCATTCACGACCAGACGTTCAAGGGCGCAACCACTGGCCGCCGGTGGAAGTTGTTTCGTCCATATGCGCAGGACGACTGGCGGATTACAAGGAACTTAACTGCCAATATCGGATTGGCCTGGGCCTTTGTCACTCCCATTGTCGAAGCTGAGAATCGTCAGGCCAACTTCGACTTTCAAACGGGACAGTTTCTAATCCCCGGCGTAAATTCCGACAGCAGGATCGGTGTTCAGCTCGACAAGACTGCGTTGGAGCCACGGATCGGCCTCTCCTGGAAGCCTTTCGGAACAGACACAACTGCGATCCGCGCTGGATACGCGATCTTCCATGATTCGTCGTGGAATCAGGGTGCTCAGGGTACATGGCAGAATCCTCCGTTCTATGCGGAGAGCGACAACTTCAGCGGGCTCTGCCCCTTTGGAAATACGACTTCTCCCACTCCTCTGAATTGCGGACTGGCCAGAAGCTTCCTTCCCGTGTTTACCGCGCCTCCCAATCCTTACGCGTTCCAAGGAACGATCCAGTCGCAAGATCTAAATTTCAAGCAGGGACGCGTACAGCAATTCAACTTGAATATCGAACACGAGTTGCCGGGCAACGTCGTATTGACGGTTGGGTATGCCGGATCGCGGAGCGCGCACATCCTGGTGGACGGCGTGAATTTGAACGTCGCATCGCCTTCGGCATGTTTCCCAACGATCGGCGGCGCTGCCAATCCTTTGTACGATCCCAGCTATACGTTGGGTTGCGGAATCGCAAACGTGCCATGGGGACCACCAACGTTTCCCAACGGCTCCCCGGTTATCGACAACATTACCGATACGGGCTCCGCTCGCTACGACTCATTACAGGTCAAGGCCGAGACGAAGAGCGCCAGGCACGGCATTTACGCATTGCTCTCCTACACCTATGCTCGAACCTTCGACTCGGGTTTCCCTGATGGAGTAGGAACGAGCACGGGCGCGACTTACTGGCCGCTGCCGGGAACGCAAAAAGCAGACTGGGCGCTTTCGCAGATCGATCTGAAGAACAATCTGAGCGCCAGCGTAATCTACAATCTGCCCTATGGCAAAGGGAGACGCTTCGGCAACGGTGGAAACGCTGTGACTGACGCCGTCCTGGGAAATTGGGAAGTGGATGTTATTGAAAAAATCACATCGGGATTCCCGGTGTTCATTTTCAACAGCTTCGATGCATCCGGCGTTGGCTTTAATCAGGGCGGCAATAACTACAACCGTCCTGACCAGATTTGCAATCCGAATTCAGGCCCCAACAATTTAATTGAGTGGTTCAATACCAGTTGCTTTGTGCCGGCTGCTGCCGGAAAGCTTGGGGATGCCAATCGAACACCCCTTTACGGCCCGGATTTCGTGAACACGGACTTTTCGGCCATAAAGCATTTCCTCTTGCCTTACCGGGAAGGCTGGAGGCTCGACTTCCGCGCCGAGTTCTTCAATCTGTTTAATCATGCTCAGTTCGGATTACCGGGTGCCGATATTTCCACATCCTCTACTTTCGCCAAGATCAATAGCACGGTTAACAATCCGCGTGTCATGCAGTTCGCTCTAAAGTTGTATTTCTGAGCGACCTAAACCATCGACGGGAAACTGACGAAGATTTTGGTTTAAAGTCTCGTTTCAGTTTCCCGTTCCTTTCTTGCTGACGCTACAGATTGGATTGCGCACATCGTGACTGAAGACGTGCGCGACAGAGGTTCTGATGAAGCGCCTGAAATTGCAGCTTTTAGTTCTTCCCCTATTCCTCTTGGTGGCGGGCAGCGTGGGATTCTCGCAGCAACGCCGCAAAGTCATCATCAACCAGGACTGTTCAGGGCCGGGCGGTAGCAATATGCAGACACTCTTGACCCTGATTCAATCTCCTAAGGTGGAAGTTCTTGGGATAACCGTAGTCAGCGGAAACCAGTGGCGCGACGAAGAGGTAGCACATACTCTGCGACTGCTGGAACTCATTGGCCGCACCGATATTCCGGTGGTGCCCGGAGCGGAGCTTCCACTGGTTCATCGCCGAAAGGAAGCCCAGTTGTGGCAGGCAATGTATGGAAAAGTCGCATTCGCTGGCGCCTGGGACGACCGCTGGTGGCACGAACACGATGTGATTCCCAAACTCCTCGAAGGTGAACCCAGTACTAAACCCTCGAATGAGGACGCTGCTCACTTCCTGATTCGCATGGTGCACAAATATCCCCATGAAGTGACCATCTATGAGGGGGGACCTATGACGAACCTGGCGCTGGCCAATGCAATCGATCCCCATTTTGCTGAGCTGGCCGAGGGCCTGGTGTTCATGGGCGGAAGCCTGAACCCACAAACGGATGATCCTGAGTTCATTAGCGACCCGCGTCACGAGTTTAATTTCTGGTTCGACCCCGAGGCCGCGAAGAGCGTGCTAGCGGCCCCGTGGAAGAAGATCGTTTGCACCCCGGTCGACATCTCCGTCAAAACCAAAATCACGGATGCCATGGTCGCGGATATCAAGAAGAGCAACAATCCCGCCGCACAATATGTAGTGAAGTTCTTTATGAAAGACCAGGGTGGCTTCTACATGTGGGACGAGCTGGCCGCCGCCGCATGGATTGATCCGACTCTGATTACAAAAAAAGAAACCCGCTATATGAGCGTAGATATCGATCACGGTGCCGGCTACGGAAACACTCTGACGTGGACGGACAAAGATAAACCGCAGCTGGGGGAGCGGCTAGTCGAAATCCAGATGGATTTGGATCTGGCAAGGTTCAACCGGATGTTTGTCGACTTGATGAAGGCGCCGACCCCACAATCCCATTGAGTTTCATCATCTTAAAAGCCGCATTCATGAATCGCAATCATCGCAGACTTTGGAGAATTGTTGCTCTTGTCAGTTGCGTCTGGTTCCTGGCCTCGACGGCTTCTTCCGATGAATGGGAGGCCAGGCACGGACTCGTCTCCGTCACGGGTGTAATGAATCTGACGGAGCCGCCGCCTCCGAGCGAAGTGTTCTTGTCCGGCCCCGACAACCGTTCTCAAGCTGCCACATGGCTGGATGGACTGAAGACGTGGCGCAACGATCGGCGGGTGCGGCTGCGATACAACGGCGCCCAGTATGAACGGCCTGCCCTCGAATGGACACAACACGTCTTTCTGCAGGTGCAGGTGCTGATCTGGGATCGGAGCTTGTACGATCCGGAAAAGGGTGAATACACCGTCGACCGGTTTCTGAATGAAACCGAGCAACGGCTCGGCAAGGTAGATGCTGTCCTCATCTGGCATGTCTACCCGAATCTCGGAGTCGATGACCGCAACCAGTTCGACCTTTTGCAGGACCTTCCCGGGGGATTACCCGGGCTGCGGCACCTCGTCGACCAATTTCACGCTCGTGGCGTAAGAGTCTTCTTTCCATTTCTTGCCTGGGACACGGGTACGCGAGAGGAGAACAATATCGCGACGGCAGTTTCTCGGGAACTAAAAGAGATTGGAGCCGACGGAACTAACTTTGACACTCTGGAGAGCGTGCCGGCGGCTTTCCGGCAGGCTTCCGATGCCATCGGCACGCCCCTGGCGCTTGAACCCCAATTTCAGCCGCGCGACGAGTCCATCGCGTGGACGAATATCTCATGGAACGACTGGGTAACGTGGGAGGGCAAGCAGTATCCATTCATTCCCATGGTCAGCAAGACCAAGTGGCTGGAGTCGCGTCATACCGTCAATGTAACCGACCGCTTCACTCGCGATAAAACCGCCAGCCTCCAACACGCTTTCTTCAACGGGCAGGGATATGCGATTCTTGAGAATCTCTGGGGTTTTTGGTACGGCATGAATCCTAACGACGCAGAATCGGTTTTGCGTTTCACTGCCATCGAGCGAGCTATGGCGGACAATCTTCGCACTCCGGATTGGGAGCCTCACGCCGCGACCGTGCAGGATGGAGTTTTCGCAAGCCGGTTTCCCGATAATTCCAGCACACTGTGGACCATCGTAAACCGCAATGAATATGATGTTGCTGGCCCCGAACTGCGAGTGCCTTTCCATGCCCGCATTCATTTCTATGATCTATGGCACGGGTCTGAACTTAGGCCGACCATGCGCGGAAGTGACGCCGTCCTCAGTTTTGAAATCGAAGGACGAGGTTTTGGCGCCGTCCTTGCTACAGAAGAGGATTCTTCAACTGGCCGCCTCAAGCAGATTCTGTCTTACATGGCGGAACGTTCGCAGCGTCGCTTGTCGAGTTTCTCACGTGAGTGGCAGGCCGTGCCGCAGACGATGGTCGAAATCAGGGCCACAAAACCCGCGTCCGCCGCGCCTTCTGGCATGGTCAAGATTCCGGGCGGCGACTACAATTTTCAAGTTCACGGCATCGAAATTGAAGGCGGCAACGATCCTGGAGTCGATGTTCAATATCCTTGGGAAAATTCGGCCCGGCGCTACCACACTCATCCGATGCACCTGCCCGGCTTCTATATCGATCGCACGCTGGTTACGAATGCCGAGTTCGCAAAGTTCCTGAGCGCGACGGGTTACCATCCCAAAGACGATCATAATTTCCTCCGCGATTGGAAAGATGGGCACTATCCTCAAGGACGGGAAGATAAGCCTGTAACTTGGGTGTCGATTGAAGACGCCCGCGCTTATGCGGCCTGGGCAGGAAAGCGCCTTCCGCACGATTGGGAGTGGCAATATGCGGCGCAATCGGCTGATGGACGCATCTATCCTTGGGGGAACAATTGGAATTCGAAAGCCATGGCGCAGCCCGATCATGGGCGGACCCTTTCGCCGCTTGCGAATGTGGGTACGTTTCCCGCGGGGGCAAGCCCATTCGGCGTGCTTGATTTAATTGGAAATGTCTCGCAATGGACCGACGAGTTTCGCGATGAGCACACGCGCGCTGCGATAGTGCGCGGAGGCGCGCAGTATCAACCTCGCGGATCGATCTGGTACTTCCCGCAAAGTTACCGGTTGGATGAACATCAGAAATATCTCTTAATGTCTCCGGGTCGTGATCGCTCGGGCACAATCGGTTTTCGATGTGTAGTGGATGGGCAGTAGTAAAGCGCGACGTCGGAGACTCAACCTCACGCGCGCGATGTCCAATCGAATGTTACCGCCCCAGCATTGCAAGCAGAATCGCGAAGCGAAATCCGCGTGCGTTCGTCTTGCGCCTGCTTGAGCTTGCTGCGATCAATCCGATCCTTGGCGGTTGCAGCCAGAACAAGTGGGAGGATGCGCTCCTTCGCCCCGTCGGCGCCTCGGTATTTTCTATTTCTACGTCGCGCGGCTGCTTGCTATTGACACCGCATTTCACCCGGTGAGAGACTGCCTTAGTTGGCCCGCGAAACTGGTTCGGCCCGCTCGCCTACCCAGCAGTGCAGCCGCAGAATCGTAGTATTCCGGGCATGAGTCCCAACCCCAGCTTCGATCGTGAATCCTTCCAAGAACTCTTGGCAAATGCTTTTGCCGTGCAGCAAAGTGAGGTAGATCGCGAATCTCTCTCCGCTGTTGTCGAAGTCCAACGCCTAATTGCGAAAGGCGAACTGGACGCAGATGGGGCTATGCATTTGATCGTCGATTGTGCTCGCGACGTGGCGAATGCCGACGGAATCGCCGTCGCTATCTTAGAGGGAACGCAACTGGTCTACCGTGCCGGAAGCGGGGTGGCTTCCTCTTATGTTGGCCGCCACGCTATTGCTTCACTGGTTGTTTCAGCGGATACGCATGCCAGCCGCGAAATTCTCCGCGTCGAGAATGCGGAGACAGACACACGGATTGAGGCAGCGATTTGCCGTCAGTTCGGAGCCATGTCGCTCATCATTTTCCTCATTTATCAGGATCGCGCCGCAGTGGGCCTGCTACAAGTACTTTTTGCCGAGCCGCACACATTTCAAGACCGTGAAGTCCGCGCATATCGATTGATGTCTGGCCTTATCGAGGATGCAATATCTCGCAATGACCAACTTGAACAGAGCGAAAGTGCGAGAGCAAGTCTACCCGGTTCAGGGCTGTCTGCAGTTGCGCAGATTACTGATCGAACGCAGCGGTTGCCGAGTGGCGCCACACCTGTGCAAATCCCAGCAAGCAAGCACGCGGCATACCAGGCTGGGGCGACCGCTCTGGCGCTTACCAGGGAATCGCAGACGCGCAGGCAGCCAGCTCTGCTGGCAACAATGATCTCGCAAAAACAACGCATTCCCTGGAACGCACGATGGAATCCAGCGCTGGCGGCAGTTGCTGCCGTGCTCATTTTAACTTGCTGGATTGTCTTCGGCGGTCGCCGTGCGATGTCACCTTTGAGATCCGCGGCGCTGCCCCAGTCATCGTCCACCGAACAGCCAACCCCTTTCCAGTCCGCGAAATCGGCGCCCGTGAGCACCACCAAGATAGCGAGCAGCCCTGCCCAGCTATTGTCCGCACCGGCCCGGTTAAAACAGGCTGCGCACTCCCGGATTGCGCATCGGGGGGTGCGGGTAAGAAAGAACGAAGTTGATTACGTCAAGGGGGACGTGACAATTCGCTACTTCACCAATAAATCTGCGGCGCAGCGCGGAGTGTCCGAACATCGGGTCTCATATATCGGAGATGATGTCACGGTACGTTATTTCACTCCAAGCCAGCGGTAGCTCGGCCTTCCGTTTGAGCGCATTCCTAGCGACTCGAACCTTCGGCTCCAACCCAATGCAAAGCTTCTTGCCGGTCAGCGAATGCCCACATCTGGATCACCCGGTTCCCCCGGAATGTGTAGACATCAACAAGTTTTGCATCCTGCCATTCGCCGCTGTTCTTGGGCCGAACCCTGGCGTGAACAAACAGTTGCTCCCAGGGGTTACGGCACTCCGGGGGCCAGATTGTACTAGAAGAATGATCGCCGCGAATGCGTGCGCATCGCTTTCGCCGCTGCGTCATCCAATCGATCATGGGTCGCGGATTAGCAGTTTCGGTTTTAGATCTTGTGGGCATGCGAGCGGATGAATCCGCCGGTAGCGCGATCTCGCGCTCAGTGGACCTGGCACAGCGCGTGGAGCAGTGGGGATATAAGCGCTACTGGCTGGCGGAACATCACTCCATTTCTGGCCTCGCTTGCTCGGCGACGTCGGTGCTGATTGGGCATGTCGCAGGAGCAACGAAAACGATTCGCGTCGGTAGCGGCGGCATCATGCTGCCGAACCATGCACCCCTGGTGGTAGCTGAACAGTTTGGAACGCTGGAGGCGATGTATCCGGGACGAATTGATCTGGGGCTTGGCCGCGCCCCGGGCGGCGATTTTCACACGATGCGGGCGCTGCGCCGCGACTTGCGACAAACCGGAGAGGATTTCCCGGCCTTGCTGCAGGAGTTGCGTAGTTATCTGGGACCGGAGAAGCCGGGACACGCGGTGAAAGCTATTCCGGGGCAGGGAAGCAACGTGCCGATCACATTGTTGGGGTCGAGCGGTTTTAGCGCACAACTGGCGGCTCTCATGGGATTGCCTTTTGCTTTCGCCGCACACTTTGCCCCTGAATATCTCTATGCAGCGGCACAACTGTATCGCGATAAATTCCAACCAAGCGACGTACTGCGGGAGCCATATTTTATCGTCGCCGCACAGGTGATTGCGGCGGAGACGGATGCAGCCGCCCGGCGCTTGTTTACCACACCGCAGCAGCGATTCCTGCGATTGATCCGAAACCAGCCGGTAGAGTTATTGCCCCCGGTAGATTCTATGCAGTCTCTGTGGGAAGATTCGGAACGGGCGGCCGTGGAGAACAGACTCGGCGCAGCGATTGTCGGGTCAGATGCAACCGTGAAGGCGGGACTGAAAAGGTTGGTGGCTGACACGAGTGCCAGCGAAGTGATGGTTGTAACCGACACCTACGAGCACGCGGACCGGCTGCGATCCTATAAGCGAGTGGCCGATAATGCGTCAATGATAGCGTCGACCCCGGTTGCGTCTGTTGGAGCATGACGGCTCTCCCAACTGGCGCTTATCATCATCATCGTCTTCTCATGAATGAAACTGCAGGTGAGGAATAGATTCGGCGCTTTTCGTTATCGCCTGACGAAAGACATTTGTTCAAACAATTCGCAACTTTTTGTAGAAGCTTTCTGCCACGTCACAACATCAGATCAAACATATCCGAACCGGGTATTCACTGAGGGTTTCACAATCTAGTTGTAACAGCGGCAAGAGTCTATGGGCACCTTTTCCGCAGCCATTTCTGAGGAGTCCACACAGCGCTATGAAGCGCTGTTGCGCGCGGCGAACGCGATTGGGACGTGCACCGACTGTGATGCCGCCGCCGACGTGCTCGTTCAATCTTTGCGCGAAGTCATCTCGTTTGACTACCTGCAGTTGATCGCGTTCGAGAATGGAAGCCAGACTGTCGAATGGCATCTGCTCTACTCGCATGGGCGGAGACACGAGATGTCGACTGCTAATGTCATCTTGGGCGGTACGCCAATCGAGTGGGTGCACGAATCTCAGCAAGTGCTCGTGACCGCGGATTGGAATGAGGAGACGCGGTTCGCCAAGCATCGTGAATTGCTGAGCGAAGCCGGCATCGCATCGACCTGCGCTCTTCCCCTCGCAAGAGGTGAGCGCCGGCTCGGGGTATTGAGCGTTGGCAGCTCGCGTCCACATGCTTATCCCGAGGAGGAAGTCCGGTTCCTCTCTCTGGTCGCCGACCAGATTGCGCTGGCCATCGATGCAGCGGTGAATTTCTACCTGTCGCGGCGGGCGCAGGACCGGTTGAAACTGATCCTTGAGCTCACCAATCAGGTCGTCTCGAACTTGAATTTTCCGGACCTGCTGCGAACGATTTCCGCGAGTGTTCGCCGGGTTATGCGCTACGATGCCGCAGCTATTATGTTGCCCGAGGCTGACGGCGCGCACCTACGGGTGCATGCTCTCGACTTTCCTGATGGCAAAGGATTTTTCAAAGAAGAGATATCGATTTCCATCGAGGGCTCGACGCCTGGCGAAACTTTTCGCAGCGGAAAGCCATGGGTCTTGAACCGGCTTGACCCTGATCTGCACCCAGAGATGTATGCCAAGGCCGCGGCGGAAGGGATGAATTCGTTCTGCGACGTGGCCCTCATCAGTCGCGGCCGGACGCTGGGTGTGCTCGCCGTGGCCCGACGCGAAGAGAATGCGTTCGACGGTGAAGAGACAGCTTTTTTGTCTCAGGTCGCGCAGCAGGTAGCCATCGGATTGGAGAACGCCCTTGCATATGGCGAGATCGCCGATCTCAAGGACAAGCTGGCACAGGAAAAACTGTATCTCGAAGATGAAATACGTGGCGAGATGGATTTCGAAGGAATTGTGGGGCAAAGTTCGGCCCTCCGCCACGTCTTGAATCTCGTGGAGACCGTTGCTCCAAGCGACTCTACGGTATTGCTCTTAGGTGAAACGGGAACAGGTAAGGAATTGATTGCGCGCGCCATCCATGATCGCAGCCGGCGTAAGGAGCGGACGTTCGTAAAACTCAACTGCGCCGCGATTCCGACTGGCCTGCTCGAAAGTGAACTTTTTGGACATGAGCGAGGCGCTTTCACTGGAGCCATCGCACAAAAGGTTGGACGCCTCGAACTGGCCGACCAGGGATCGCTCTTCCTGGATGAGGTCGGGGACATTCCCGTAGAAATCCAGCCCAAATTGCTGCGAGCCTTGCAGGAACGTGAATTCGAAAGGCTGGGCAGCAATCGAACCAAGAAAGTCGATGTGCGGCTGGTAGCGGCGACCAATCGCGACCTTGAAAAAATGATGGAGAGCCGCGAGTTTCGCAGCGATTTGTACTATCGCCTGAACGTGTTTCCCATCCGCATACCACCTTTGCGCGAAAGGCCGGAAGACATTCCTCTGCTGGTTCGTTACTTCACCCAGAAGTACAGCCGCCTTATGAATAAGGAAATTGAATCGATTCCCGCTGCGGCCATGAAGAAGCTCTCGAGTTGGCATTGGCCGGGAAACATTCGCGAGCTGGAAAACTTTATCGAGCGTTCAGTAATCCTAACGCATGGCTCGGCGCTGCAAGCTCCGATCGCTGAACTGGGCAACAATGGCAGGGTTACTCCAATAGCTGGGACGCGCGAGGCGAATGAGCGCGATGAGATGGTCCGCATTTTGAAGAGTACGAACGGGCGAGTAGCAGGACCCGATGGGGCCGCGGCCCGCATGGGTCTCAAGCGCACCACACTGATCGCGCGCATGAAGAAGCTCGGTGTTGACCCGCGAAGAGTGTCATGAAGTTTGACAACTGTCGAGGCTCATGACAAGACCGTCTCTTCTCCGCTGGAGAGGCGAGCGCTTCAGACCGTTACACCTCATTGATTTCTGAGTTCATAATTTTCTCGAACATGGCCCTTGTATTGCTCCAGATGTGGTGTGATCGGATTCTTTACATTGACGAGCATTTGCGGTGCTGCAGTCTTCTTTATGCTGCTATTTCTCCGCTCCCTTCTCAGAGAAGCAATAAAACCTCCCATTCAACCCACCGCGATTCTCTTCCCAGAAAGACGGAAGAGGACCGGAGCCATTCCAGTTTCGATTGAGCGTGACTCGAAATGTTTGGATCGGGTAGCTTAGCGTCACATTCGCGAGGTGAGTCCGGTCTCCTTCTCAGCCTTTTGTTGTCTGTGCGCCAGCCCCACCAGTGATCGACATCCTTAATCTCTGCAATCTCTACTGCGTCGTTGGCATTTGAGCCCTTATCCTGGCCTCCCATCTGGTTCCACTCTCGACAAATGTCAATTCTGATTTTGACATTCGTTGACATAATCCTTCAACACCTTCGCTCGTCCCAATGGTTTCAGCACATTGCACGCTCGAAGCTTTGGCACGCGTTTTGCCCTTTCCTAGCTCGATCTGCAAAACCGATATGTTCAAGATTTCCATTGTCGACACGCGGGCTCAACGCAAGCTGGTGGTGGAAGGAAAGCTCAGCGAACCATGGCTCAACGAGCTTCGCACCACCTGGAGAAACGCGAGTCGCGAATTAGACGGGCGCAAATTAGTAATCGATTTGAGCAGCCTGACCGTGATCAGCCGTGAAGGAGAAGATGCGATTTTCGACCTGATGAAGCAGGGTGCAAAGTTTTCTTGCGCCGGCATTCTTACTCGCCACGTGCTGAAGGGACTTGCCAGAAGATGTCGATGCACTCCGTGACAGTGTCCCAAAAAAAAGGCCGAAAGGATCAGCAAAAAACCTTTTTGATGTCGATTTCCACTGGGTTCAAACGACTAATAGATGAAAGGCAGAGGTAAACATGCCAAAGACAAAACATATTACAAGAGCCACACAGTATGCGAAGTGTGCAGATTTCCGCCGAATCTTCGACGAAGACATGAATAGTCTCTACCTGCTCTCGTTTCTACTTACCGCGGATCGTGAAAAGGCTGAACGGTGCTTCGTCTCCGGTCTGGAGGACGCGGTAAAGGGAAATCCTGTCTTCAAGGAATGGGCGCGCTCCTGGGCTCGGCGAGTGATCATTCAGAATGCGGTCAGGGTAATTAAGCCACGCGCAGCCGAAGAGACAGGCCGTTTCACTTGCGCTCCGCTGAACCGCAATGGCGAGATAGGAGCAGCCCAGCAACAGATGGAGATTCGTGCGGTACTCGGACTCGAACCGTTCGAGCGCTTTGTATACGTGATGGCGGTTCTTGAACATTATTCTGATCACGATTGCTCTCTTCTGCTGGGCTGCGCACGGCGGGACGTGCTCGCCGCGCGCGCTGGAGCTTTGCAGCAAATTGGCAGCGCGGTGGAGGCGCACGAGCAGCAACTACCAATTTCCAGCTCAGAAAACCCGGCATTACTCGAGCGATCTGGTTCCGTACTTGAATTGCTGGTCGCTCCGCGTTTAGCAACTTCGGCGTAAGTTAACAACCCTTCACATAAGGATGGCCATGAACATGACGGTGAATACTACCTTAAATCTTCTATACGGACGGCTTGGTGTTGCTGCAGTGCTACTGTTGGCGACAGCGGGTTGCAGCCGAAGCAATGTTCAAGCGGCAGCGCCCGCCATGCCTGCGCCGCTCGTGACTGTGGTCAAGGCCACCGCCCAGGATGTCCCTAAGTATCTGGATGAAATTGGCAGAAACGCGGCCTTCGAGTCGGTTACAGTCACGCCGCAGGTCGGCGGACGTATCGTCGAACGGCATTTTCAAGATGGCGAAAACCTGAAGAAAGGCCAGTTGCTCTTTGTCATTGACCCCCGTCCGTACAAAGCGCAGCTGGACTCGGCGCAAGCCAGCCTTGCCCAGGCGAAGGCGGCCCTCGACCTCGCGAAGATTCAATTCGCCCGCGACGAGGAGGTCATCGGAGAAAGAGCGATCTCGAAGCAGGACTACGACACCAAGAAAAACGCCGTCGACGTCGACCAGGCGCTGGTGGAAGCTTCCGAAGCGACTCTCGAAACCGCGCGGCTCAATTTCGAATATTGCTACATCCACTCTCCCATCGATGGAAGAGCTGGCGCACGTCTGGTGGATGTGGGAAACGTGGTACAAGCGAATTCGTCATCGCTCCTCTCGATCCAGCGGCTCGATCCGATTTATGCGAACTTCACGGTCACCGAGAGCGACCTTCCCGAAGTTCAAAGACAGATGTCCCGTGGCTTGCTGAGAGCGGCAGTCCGGCTTCCTTCCGACCCGGAAACCGCAGCCAAGGCCGGCCGCGTCGAGTTCCTCGACAACTCCGTGCAGAACGGCAGCGGTACGGTCAATTTGCGCGCCACCCTGAGCAACCCAGAGCACCACTTTTGGCCCGGCCAGTTCGTCGACGTGAAACTGGTTCTGAACACAGAAAAAGCAGCGGTGCTGATTCCGAATGAAGCCGCACAAATCAGCCAGCAAGGTCCATTCGTCTACGTTCTGAAATCCGACGACACGGCTGAACTCCGGCCAGTGAAGCTGGGGCAACGCCAGGGCGATGACGTGGTTGTGACAGAGGGAGTCGTCCCCAACGAACGCGTCGTGCTCGCCGGCCAAATGCTGGTTCGCCCGGGTGGCAAAGTCCGCGTCGATGCCAATGCCCTCACTGGGTCGCCGTCGAAGGCGCAGAACCAGGCAACCAGTGCCAACGGAGGTCACTCATGAATCTCTCAGAAGTCTTCATTCGTCGTCCGGTGATGACGGTTGCGCTGACCGTTTCGGTTATTTTGTTTGGAGTGCTGGCGTATTTCAGGTTGCCGGTAAGCGATCTGCCAGCTGTCGACTATCCGGTCATCCAGGTACAGGTCAATTATCCGGGAGCCACGCCGGACACAATGGCCAACAACGTGGCCACGCCGCTCGAACGCCAGTTCATGCAGATTCCTGGCCTGGAACTCGTGACCTCTAATAATGGTCAGGGAAACTCAAGTTTCGTTCTGCAGTTTGATCTCTCGAAGAGTCTCGATGGCGCAGCGACCGATGTGCAAGCCGCCATCACACGCGCTCAGGCGCAGCTCCCGGTCGATTTGCCCAGCCCTCCCACTTTTACCAAGACAAATCCCAACGACCAACCGATCGAATATATCGCGTTGGTCAGCAACACCGTCACCGAAGGACAGCTCTACGACTATGCCAATACTCAGGTAGGTGAGCGGCTTAGCATACTGCCCGGCGTAAGCCAGGTCGCAATCTACGGCACGCAATCGGCGGTGCGGATCAAGGCTGATCCGTCAGCGATGGCGATCCGCAACATCACGCTGGAAGATCTGACGGGTGCGATCAAGAACGGAACCGCTTACACCGGTGCAGGGCAGTTTGACGGGCCGCACCGCAGCTTTCTGCTCCAGCCCCAAGGACAACTGGCTACGGCTGACGAATACAACAACCTCATCGTCGGACAAAGTGCCGGCGCGCCTGTGTACCTGAAGGATGTTGCCAGCGCCCGCCAAAGTGTTCAGGACGAGCGAATCGATATGCGTTTCTGGGTACGCGGATATCCCCAGCCCGGCGCAACCGTTGTGGTCGCAGTGTTTCGACGCGCGGGAGCAAATGCAGTTGCCGTGGCGAAGACCGTAAATGATTTGCTTCCCACGATTCAAACTCAACTGCCGACTTCAGTTCTGTTGGTTCCGGCCTATGACCGCTCGCTCACGATTGTAGGCGGCATAAAAGATGTCCAGATGACGCTCTACATCGCCTTCGTGCTAGTCGTTATGGTTATTTTTGTCTTTCTAGGCCGCGCTACCGACACTCTGATTCCCGCAGTGGCGCTGCCTCTGTCCTTGCTGCTGACATTCATAGCCATGGACGTGCTCGGCTACAGCCTAGACAACCTCTCACTGATGGCGTTGACTCTGGCCATCGGTTTCCTGGTAGATGACGCCATCGTGTTTCTCGAAAACACTGTGCGCCTGATGGAGACAGGGCAGAGCGCATTCGATGCTTCGCTGAACTCGGCCAAGGAAATCAGCTTCACCATTCTGGCCATGACGCTTTCGCTAGCCGCCGTCTTCATCCCACTGGTGTTCATGAGCGGGCTGATGGGTCGCATCTTCCGCGAGTTCTCGTTGACGATTGTGATCTCGATTCTGGCCAGCGGAATCGTGTCGCTCACCCTGACTCCATTGATGACCTCCCGGCTGCTCGGCCAGCGCGGAGCGGGCGCGAAGAAGACCTGGATGGAGCGCGCCTTCGGCGCCTTTGAACATCGCGTTCTGGATGTTTACGGGCGCTCTCTGTGGTTCTTTCTTCGCCATCGCTGGGTTTCGGCTGTGACCTGGGTAGTCTGCCTCGCCGGCACTGGGTACCTCTTCTATGTGGTTCCGAAGGCATTTCTGCCGGTGGGAGACAGTTCGTTTATCCGCGGGATATTGGTAGCGCAGGAAGGATCATCGCCTAATCAGATGCACGCCTATCAAACGCAAGCAGAGAAGATCATGAAGGCGAATCCAGCGGTGCGCAGCACTTTCACCATGAGCGGCAATGGGCAGTTCATGGGATCGAATCAGGCCTTTCTGATTGCGTTTCTGAAATCTCCGTCCCAGCGCCCACCCATTGCACAAGTAGCTGGACAGCTCATGGGCGCGATCGCAAATTCAATTCCTGGTACCGTCGCATTTCTTCAGCCTAATCCCGCGTTGGAAATCAGCACGGGCGCAACCGCCAATACGCAGGGGCAATTCGCCTACGCAATGTCTGGAATCGATCCCAACGAGGTGTACGGCACCGCGGCGAAGATGATGGCAAAGATGCACGAGTATCCTGGGTTCCTGTTCGTGAATTCGGATCTCTACAATCACACGCCGAATCTGCAAGTGGACATTCTGAGGGACCAGGCAAAACTCTACGGCGTATCGGAGACCCGAATCCTCACCCTTCTCCACGACGCCTATTCGCAGAATTACAGCTATCTGATTAAGAAACCAACCGATCAGTATCAGGTGATTCTTGAAGTCGCGGATAACCAGCGCTCCGCACCGGAAGACCTGGGCAAGCTCTACATCAAGAGCGACGACGGACAGCGCATGGTACCTCTGAACGCGGTCACGAGTTGGCATCCGGTCATCGGGCCGCAAGCCGTCAACCACATCAATCAATTCACCAGCGTGACCATGTTCTTCAATTTGAAGCCCGGATACGCCATTGGACCGGCGACCCAGTTCGTGGAACAGAGTGCGAAGGAGATTCTGCCGCCGAGCATCGTTGGAGCGGTGCAAGGCGAGGCGCTCACGTTCCGCAACACGGTTTCCGATCTCGCTGTGCTGATGCTGGTCGCGGTGTTCGTCATGTATGTGATCCTGGCGATTCTCTACGAGAGTTACCTGCACCCAATCACAGTGCTTTCCTCCTTGCCCGTGGCGTTGCTGGGCGGACTGCTCACGCTGTGGCTGTTCGGCGAGGAAGCTTCGCTGTATGCGTACATTGGAATGTTCATGTTGATGGGCATTGTGAAGAAAAACGGAATCATGATCGTCGATTTCGCGGAGCAGCGAGTGCGTCAGGGAATCGAAGATACCCAGGCGATTCACGATGCCAGCATGGAACGCTTCCGTCCCATCATGATGACGACGATGGCAGCGCTTTTAGGCGCTATGCCGATAGCCCTGGGGTATGGCGCCGATGGATCTTCCCGCCGTCCGCTAGGCTTGGTCGTTGTCGGCGGACTTGTCGTCTCTCAGTTCATAACGTTGTTCGTCACGCCGGCGATCTACCTCTATCTCGAAGAATTTCAGGAGAAAGTGTTGGATCGGTTTTCTTTCTTCCGGGCAAAACGTGAACCGATGGCAGAGCCGAGTCCAGCCTACGCACTGCAGGAAGGATCTGGAGATTGATCATATGACTCGAATTCTAAGGATTAAAACAATGAGGCATACTCATTTCTTCCTTTTCGCTATCTTGCTGGGCATGGCCGGTTCTACCGGTTGCGCGGTTGGCCCTAACTACAAGCGTCCGGCCGTGAACGTGCCTGGAACCTACCGGGGATCGATATCCGAAGAGCAGGCCACAGCGGGATCCACTCCGCCCGTCGAAAACCTGGCAGGCGGCACCGAGGCCGCCAAAAAACCGAGTTCCTCATTAGGGGACGAAAAATGGTGGGAAGTCTTTCAGGATCCTCAACTTCAGAGCCTGATTCGCACCGCGCTCAAGAATAACTATGATGTGCGGATTGCGGCGACGCGAGTACTTCAAGCCCAGGCGCAACTCGGAATCACCCGTGCCGATCAGCTTCCCTCGCTCAGCGCTGGCGGTGTCGTCAATAGCCAGCAAAATCCGCAGATCGGTCCGATCCCGGCTTACGAGGTCACGCTGGGACAAGTGACTGCATCCGCAGCCTACAACTTCGATTTTTGGGGAAAGTATCGCCGAGCTACGGAAGCCGCCCGAGCAACTCTGCTTGCCAATCAGTGGGCCCAAAAGGAAGTGACGGCTACTCTCGTGGCGAACCTGGCGACGGCTTATTTTCAGCTTCGCGAGCTCGATCTTGAGTTGGAAATCTCAAAACAAACATTTGACTCTCGCAACCAATCTCTACATCTGACGCAGACTCTCGAGCAACATGGAATCAACTCTTTATTGGACGTGCGCCAGTCAGAGCAGTTGGTGTATACCGCTGCAACAGAGATCCCCGATTTTGAAAGGCAGATCGCGCTACAGGAAAATGCCATCAGCATACTTCTTGGGGATAATCCGGGCGATGTTCCTCGCGGACTGAAGCTGACTGAACAACCGAATGCTCCAAACGTTCCCGCTG
>JBAWBG010000009.1:0-15358 GCA_049589695.1 Candidatus Sulfotelmatobacter sp.
GCATCAGGATGGTGTCGGTCCAAGCCTCGGCTTGAACACCACCAACGTTAACAC
Organism: Candidatus Sulfotelmatobacter sp.; assembly: GCA_049589695.1. GTDB lineage: Bacteria > Acidobacteriota > Terriglobia > Terriglobales > Acidobacteriaceae > Sulfotelmatobacter. Next base: position 55 of record JBAWBG010000009.1, read on the forward strand.
CAGCGAATTCTTGACGGGATTTGACTTCGATTTCTAAGGTCCATTTCGAGTAAGAGGGAACGACATGCGGACAAGATTGCGAAAGTCGATGCTTTTGTTGGGGGTGGCTGCCTTTTTTGCTCTCCCGCTGGCTTCACGGGCTCAGGTCTCGACCGAGCAGCTTCAGCAATGGCTGAATCTGCCTACCTCGACCAGTCACATCGGCAACATCACCGGTCATGCCAAAGCTGCCGCTCCGGAATATCGTAGATTTTGCGTCGGATGCCATGGCGAGTTGGGCGATGGAAATGGTGAGGTCGCGCAATGGCTCGATCCCCCGATGTGGCCTAAGCCCCGAGATTTTCAGTTGGGCGTATTCAAGTGCCGCTCCACTCCCACCGGAACGCTGCCCACCGACGAGGATCTTTTCGATACGCTCGCTCGCGGCCTTGACCGCTCCAGTATGCCGCAGTGGAGCAATCTGACCAAGGTGGAGCGTGCCGATCTGGTAGCTTGGATTAAGCACTTCTCTCCCCGTTGGCAGACCGAGAAGCCTGGCACGCCCATCGTTATCCCTCCCGAACCTGAAGTAACTCCGGAGCGCATCAAGGCGGGCCGTGAAGTATTTGCCCGGGTGTCTTGCTGGAAGTGCCACGGCGTGCAGGGTATGGCGAATGGGCCATCAGCCCCAACTCTCACCGATGACCTCGGCAAGCCCATCGAACCCTTCAACTTTACTACGGGAGCGCGGCCCAAGTGCGGTGACACTGACCGTGATATCTATAAGATTTTCATGACCGGGCTGGACGGCACCCCAATGCCTTCTTTCGCCGATAACATCAAACCCGACGAGGCTTGGGATCTGGTCTTCTATCTCCGGACCTTCATGCCGCAGAAAAGCAAAGAAAAAGAGTTGGCAAAACAGCTGAATTTGAAGCCGGTAGATCCAAATGCACCGGCCGGCCAACAGTAGGGGCTACAACGGCATCGCAAATAGGCTTTTCAGCCGTGTAGTTTTCTAAGGAGAAAGACCAATGAAAGAACGATCGGTAAGAAATCAATACAGGTTGGCTGCAGTACTATCGGCGGTAGTTTTGCTGTGTTCTGGTGCACTGCTTCTCAATCCCAACGTCAGCGCTGCTGGAGAAGGTAAAATCTCTGGCACCGTCAAACTCAGCGGCACCGCCCCCCACATGCGCGGCATCGACATGTCAAAAGATCCCTGGTGCGTGAAACAACATGCGAATAGTCCCGCCCACATGGAAAATGTGGTCGTCGGCACCGGCGGGGGATTGGAAAATGTCGTCCTTTACATTTCCGAAGGCTTGACTGGAGGGGCGCTGGCCGAGGTTCCCACGGAAACGCCCGTGTTCGATCAAAAAAACTGCATGTACACGCCCCACGTGTTAGCGATGGACGTCAATCAGAAATTCAAAGTTACCACCAGCGACCAGACTACTCATAACATTCACCCCAATCCCAATCCCATGACGGGTAACATCCCCTGGAATCAATCCCAGCCGCCCGGTGCCGCCCCGATTGAAAAAAGCTGGAAGGCTCCCGAGATGATTCCGGTGCAGTGCAATATTCATCCCTGGATGCACGGCTACTTCTCCGTCGTGAAAGGCCCCTACGCCACCACTGACGATAGCGGCGCCTACACCATTAAAAACGTACCGCCCGGAAGCTACACGGTGACTGCCTGGCAGGAAGAATACGGCACCCAGACAGCCAAAGTGACAGTTGCCGCGGGCGGGACCGGGTCTGCGGATTTCACCTTCAAGGGTAAGTAAAATCCAGGCGGTCGATTTCGCAGCTGTTGCATAACTCAACGGATCGCCGCAGCGTTCCCTGCGGCGATTCGACATAAGGCCTAATGCTGGCCAAAGGCGGGGGAGATGGGCAAACTTCTCGCGGTAACCATCGTAGTGATCGCAATTGCGTCGGCAGTTCCGATCGTGATGCACATGTGGCCCATGCCGCAGGACATCTCCGTCCACGGTCACCTTATCGACGAGCAATTTGCCGACACTATGATGGAGACGGGCGTCGCTTTCCTCTCTTCTCAGATTCTTTTGGCATTCTTTATCTGGAAGTTCTCCAGCCCAAAACCGGGCGCCAAGATTAAGCAATTCCCCGGCGGCGCCGCGGGCCTAGTGATTGCCGCCTTCTTGCTCGTGGGCACGGAAGTTTTGGCCTTGGGAGTGTTCGGCGTGAAGGCTTGGGCCGACGTGTATTTCACTCCGCCTGCGGCAAATGCCCTTCCAGTCCAGGTGCAGGCAGGACAGTTCGCTTTTTACTTCCGCTATCCCGGTCCGGACGGCAAATTTGGTCCACTTCATCCCAACCTGATCAATGAAGCCAATGCCAATTTCTTCGGCCTCGATACCACCAACGATCAAGATTCGAAAGATGACATCGTGACTGCCGAGCTGGCGATTCCCGTCAATCGGGAGATTCACCTCCTTATGCATTCGAAGGACTTGGGGCATTCCTTCTATGTTCCAGAGTTACGCGTTCATCAGGATTTCGTTCCCGGACTGGATCTGTCTATCCATTTCACGGCGACGAAAATCGGCAAGTACGAAATCGCCTGTACACAGCTCTGTGGCTTAGGTCATTACAACATGAAGGCGTATCTGGAAGTGAAGTCCCCGGAAGACTACGACGCCTGGATCAAGCAACAGGCAGCATTGCAATAACACGAGCTTCGAAAGGGCGCGCTTCAGCCGCGCCGCTAACGGTTATATGAAACCGGGGCTTTGGCCCCCACACACGGATACATCTCGGTCGAGGCGAGAGCACAATGCACGATATGTCAACCCACGCGGTGTCGCACGGCGAACCCACCAGCTTCATCCGGAAGCATGTGTTCAGCCTTGACCACAAAGTTATCGGCAAGCAGTATTATGCGCTGGCCTTGGCTGCCGCCATCGTTGGGATGTTCCTTTCCTGGCTCATGCGCCTCCATCTCGGGTTTGCCAACTTCGCAATTCCCGGCCTGCACTTACTTTCCCGTTCCGGCGCGCCCGGCGATGTAATGACTCCCGAGTATTACCTGCAATTGATGACCATGCACGGAACCATCATGGTCTTCTTCGTTCTCACCACCGCGCCCTTCGCCGCGTTTGGCAACTTCTTCCTGCCCATCCAGACCGGCGCGGAAGATATGCCCTTTCCCCACTTCAACATGATGTCGTTTTGGGTCACGTTCGTCGGCTTTCTGGTTCTGCTCGCATCCTTTTTCGTAGCCGACGGGCCGACCCTGGGCGGCTGGACGCAATATGCCCCGCTCAGCGCGGTGGGCGACGCCGCCGGTCCCGGCCAGGGTCTCGGCGTGGTTCTGTGGGCTGCCTCCATTGGTATTTTCTGTATCGGGCAGCTGCTTGGCTCTTTGAACTTCATCACCACCACTCTCGACATGCGCTGTAAAGGCATGTCGCTCATGCGCCTTCCCCTCACCGCCTGGGCTTGGTTCATCACTTCGGTCATGGGGCTCACTGCTTTTGCCGTCCTCATGCCCGCCTGCATCCTGCTTATCCTCGATCACGTCGCTGGCACCAGCTTCTTCATTCCCGGGGGATTGGTCGTCAACGGCCAGGTCTTGCCCCATTCCGGCGGATCGACTCTGCTATGGCAGCATCTCTTCTGGTTCTTCGGCCATCCTGAGGTCTACATCGCGATCATCCCCGGCATGGGCATCGTCTCCCACGTACTCATTACCAACATGCGGCGTCCGCTGCTCAGCCATCGCGTGATCATTTACTCCATGGGAGCGCTGGCCGTCCTCAGCTACATGGTTTACGGGCATCACATGTTCGTCAGCGGGATGAATCCCTACTCCTCGCTGGCCTTCTCGTTCCCAACCCTGATTATCACCATCCCCGCCACCATCGTTGTGCTGATCTGGCTGGGTAGTCTGTATGGCTCGAAGTTGCGCATCAATGCCGCTTCACTCTTCGCACTGGGCTTCATTTCGATGTTCATCAGCGGCGGAGTCAGTGGCTTTTTCCTGGCCCAGCCGTCCATCGACATCATGCTGCATGCCACCTACTTTGTCGTAGGCCACTTTCATCTGGTGATGGCCGTCGCCGCCATGTTCGGCATCTTTGCCGGAACATATTTCTGGTTCCCCAAGATGACTGGCCACATGATGAGTGAGCCCCTGGGCAAACTTCACTTCTGGCTCACCTTCGTAGGCGCCTACTGCATCTTTATGCCATTCCACTACCTGGGCATCGCCGGAAACGTGCGCCGCTACCAGGCTTTTGTGGATGATTACCTGATCCCGCTCATTCCCGTGCACAAGTTCATCACGGTGGCCGCTCTTCTCACCGGTCTGGCACAGCTCATTTTCCTCTACAACCTGATCTACAGCCGCTTCAAGGGCGCGCCGGCGCCAGATAATCCGTGGGAAGGCACTTCCCTGGAATGGAGTACGGCCACGCCGCCGCCGCACAACAACTTCGGGGATCACATGCCGGTGGTTTATCACGATCCGTATGAGTTCAACGTCGAGGGTGCAAGCACTGAGTTCATCATGCAGACCTCGCCCGAGAATGTGACCAACCCGCACGAGGAGAAGTAAAAGAATCGCGTTTTCGTAGATCGACTTAGTTTCTAAGGAGATGTAGCAGTATGGCAACCACAGTTCACGAACCACCAAAAATCGATCTCGAACGTTTACCGAGCCAGGGCTCAGGAGGCGGTGGCTGGGGAACTATGGTTCCTGCTGGCGGAGATTTGCGGCGCGTCAAAGACTCTTCCCCGCCTCCCGCGAGCACTGGTATCTGGGTCGGGCTGGCGGCTATCACCATGACGTTCGCGGCCTTCACCAGCGCTTTGATCGTGCGTCAGGGAGGTTCCTCCGATTGGCAGCACTTCACTCTGCCATCCATTCTTTACTTCAACTCGCTGATCATTATTGCCAGCAGCGTCACTCTGGAAATTGCTCGTCGCCAGATCACCACATTCATGGTTGCCAGGAACGAGGGCATTGCTCCATCGCGCTGGCTTTATGTAACCCTCGCCTTGGGACTCATCTTCGTTGCAGGCCAGATTTTTGCCTGGCTGCAGCTGAAGTCGCAAGGCTTCGGACTCGCCACCAATATCAGCTACTCGTTCTTTTATGTCTTGACGATCGCCCACGCGATCCACCTGCTCGGTGGTTTCGGCGGCCTGATCCGTGTGATGAGCAAAGTGAACCATTCCATCTTGCGAAGGAGCACTCTGAAAGCCACTTCGCTGTACTGGCATTTTATGGGCGCGCTGTGGCTGTATCTGCTTTTGCTGCTGTGGATGAAGCTCTAACCAGTTCGAAAGCAGAAGAAAGCTAAGGAGGCAAAGTGAGCCAGGCCGATCTTTCGATTCACGGGCAGGTGTCGCGAACCGGTGCGACCGAAGCAATGGCGGAGCCCGCATTCCGGGTACCTGCGAAAAAAATGGCGATGTGGCTTTTCATCATCGCTGATACCGCCACCTTCACCGGTTGCCTTGTCGCCTACGGCTTTATTCGCAATGCCACTCCCAGCTGGCCCCGGCCATTTCACAGTATGACCAATGCGGCCATCATGACTTTCATCCTGCTCACCAGCAGTTTGACGATGGTCTTCGCCATCCGGTCGGCAGACAGGGACGACAAGGCTGGCACCTTCCGCTGGACCATGATCACCGCGTTTCTCGGAATCGTGTTCGCCTTCCTGCACATCCGCGAGTGGCTGGAATTAATCGATAGAGGCGTGACTATCTTCCATAACCCATTCGGCACACCGTTATTCGGCTCGGCCTTTTTCAGCATCACCGGCCTCCACTTGCTGCATGTAACCGGCGGCGTGATTGCTCTGATTGCCGTTGCCATCCGTTATAAAGGCGGCCGCTATGGCGCGGACGATATCGAAGTAACCGGTCTCTACTGGCACTTCGTCGATCTGGTTTGGATGTTCGTGATTCCCTTTATGTATCTTCTGAATTGGTCTCACTAGGGATAAAAAGGCAATAAAAGTCCAGGAGCAACTCACTATGGCTACCGCAGAGACGCATAAAAGTGGCGGGATGGCAAGAGACTTGGTTGTTTACATCTGTCTGCTGGCGCTGGCCGGTCTGCAGTTCCTGATCGCCGACCAGCACATCAGCGCCGACCAGATGTTCGTCCGCATGCTGGCCGTCGCCGTCATCGAAGGCGGCGTGGCCCTTTTGTTTTTCATGCATCTGTCGGAGAACCGCGGATTACGCTGGTTTGTCCTGATTTTCACTGTGGCTGTGCTTCTTGGTCTGCAATATGGATGGACCGACAGTTTTCGCCTGATTGACGGCGTTCCTTGGGCAAGGTAGCCTTTAAAAAGAATTGAGTTGAGAAGATGAAACTCTGGAAATCGATCGCCGTCTCGGCAGTTGCCCTTGTAGGATTATTCCTGCTCTTGACGCCGACGCTCGCCTCGGCCCAGGGTTGCGCGCTCTGTTATACCCAGGCCGCCGCCTCGGGCTCCCGCATGATTCAGGCGTTAAAAAGCGGCATTCTTATCCTTATCGGCCCTCCCACACTCATGTCCGTAGGCCTGATCTTCGTCTGCTATCGCAAACGCAATCAAACTATGACGGAAAACGGCGACGAGTCCGACTTGGATTGGAAAGATGCTCCGGCTAATTCCGACGAAAATTGGTAAGACGAAAGTTGATAAATTCAGATAGCTTGTAATCCTGCGCGTAGCGAATCCAGATAGCTTGTCATCCTGAGCGCAGCGAAAGCCTGCCCTAAGCGGCAGTCGAAGGGGACCTCTGTACTCGTGTCTGCCACTCCTGCTCGCGTGATTGCCACGGCCATTGGCAGCACCGTGGAAGAGCGGCGCTTTAGCGCCGCGTAGAGCATCGAACAAAATTGGGCTTTAGCCCCTGAGTCAAAGCCTCACTTCTTGTAAACTACCCCACCCTTCATCACAAACGAAACCTTCCCCAGAACGCCCACATCCTGCAGCGGATCACCCGACACCGCAATCACGTCCGCAAAATAGCCCGGCTCCAGCGATCCAATCTGCCCATCCCAACCCAGCAACTTCGCTCCATTGATTAGATCAGCCTGAATCACCGCCAGGGGCGACATGCCAAACTTGACCATCAACACAAACTCTCGCGCCTGCGTCCCGTGCGGAAACGGCCCCACATCCGAGCCCACCGCCATCGGCACGCCCGCCGAAACCTGCCTGCGGAACTCTTGCGTCTTGTAATCCAGCATCGCTCGTTCGTGTTGCGCCTGTGCTGGCGTCTCCGCATGTTCCGCAAAATATTCGAAAATGGTAAACGTGGGAACCGCGAAGATCCCCTTTTCGCGCATCAACCGCATCGTTTCATCGCTCAGTTGATTGGCGTGATCAATCGACGCGACCCCTGCCTGCGCCGCAAACAGCGTCCCCGGTTCGCCCGTCGCGTGCACCGCCACACGCGCTCCAACTCGCGCCGCCTCCTCCACCGCCGCGCTCAACTGAGCTTCGGTGTACTGATAGGGAGTCGAAAACTTGCCGTCCTTCACCGTGTCCGGCCCAGTCTCGTAAATCTTGGTGAAATCCGCGCCCTCCTTATATTGCTCGCGCATTACGGCGATCAACTCATCCTTATTGTTAGCGTAAGTAGCATTCGGCAAAACATGCTGCTCCGGATTGAACTTGATTGCATCCTCATGTCCGCCCAGAATGTTGATCGCATTCCCGCTGATCCGCATCCGGGGCCCCGGAAACAGCCCTTCATCAATCCCATTACGCACCGCCGTGTCGGCCGACCCTGCTCCCTCTGTCCCCATATCGCGCTCGGCCGTAAATCCAGCCATTAAATCGTCGCGCGCCGCCTGCAACGCCTGAATCGTGCGCTGCGGCACCGATTCCCGTACAGTCTGCAAATCCTCCGCGCCCGGATGCAAAAACAAATGCACGTGCGCATCGATCAGTCCGGGCAACAGAATACGATCGCCCAGATCAAAAACCTCCGCGCCCGGCGGATACTTCACCGTAGAACCCGCTTCCACAATGCGCTCGCCCCGCACCAATACTTCGCCTGGCTTCACGATCCGCCCATTCTTCACATCCAGCAGACCAGCCGCGTGCAGCACAATCGGGCGCTGCGGCGATGCGGTTTGAGTTTGCGCCGCAGAGATTAGACTGCCCAATATCAATGAGGACACCACGCATAACGATAGGCACAACCCATTCTTGATCATATTTTTCAGTAGGGGATGTTAACACCCTGGGCGTTGAGAAACTACACGATGGAGAGCGGGCGAAAAGAATAGCCTTCTACTTCGCCTTCGAAAAATCTTCCACCGCAAAAAGCTGTCCGCCGCGCTCGACAACCCCAACCCCAATCGAATCCATGTCTGAATCGAGCATATTCGCGCGATGGTTGGGAGATCGGAAAAACTCCGCCTCGATCGCCTCCACTCGGGGCCCCTGCGCCACGTTTTCCGAAAGCCAAACAAACCGCGCTCCCGCCTGCGTAACCCGCGAAGCCAGTGCAGGTTCTCCGGCAAATCCATGCTGAGCCTGGCCGCGCTCTGCCATTATCCCGGCATGCCTCTTTGCTGCCATTGCCAGTGCATCATTCCACTTCAATACCGGCAATCCCTGCGCCCGCCGCGCATGATTCACGGAGACGAACAGCTGTTGCTCCGCCGGGTTCTGCGCCTGCGCCGCAGAAAACGTCGCCAATGCGATGATGAACAAAGCCGCCATCCGCGCCATGATTCGCATTTCAATCTCCTGCAAAATCTTAACCCGGATATTTTGTTTTCTCTCGTCCCGCTCTAACGAAAGTAATCGCCCGGGCGATCGTCCTTACTTCACTTCGCGAGCCTTAGTGACCTTAGTGGTAGACGAGTTTGATTTTCTTCACCTGGTCGCGCCTTTTTCTCCTTCCGGGGGTGCAGCCGGCTTCGCAAATTTCGCATCATCCACTGGAACATTCTGCTTCACATCGCTAACTTGAATCGTGAACCGGCCGCCCGGCCGCGCCAAAGTCCAGCGTAACGGAATCTTCACTCCGCCGGTTTCTTTGTAGTCCGCATAATCAATCTGCGTAGGCAATCGGCCTAGCGGCGTCTCACCAAATCGCACCAGCCGCACCAACAGCCCGGATTGCTTATCAAAATAAAGTTGTAAAGGTGTTTTCCCCGCCCGCTGCCCCACCACCAGGTAAGCATCGTGCTCTCCAACTTTTTCCGTTCCCTGCACTTCCACTTTGCTGAACATCTTCAGATGCGCGGGAAACTGCAGATCCGCGTCAATCGACGCTCCATCGACATCCGGGCCGTGCATCTCCCGCGGCGGATGCCCCGGCATACCCAACCAACCTTCATGCCCATTGAACGCGGTGATACTTTCTCCGTTCGGCGTGTGAGTAAAGGACGCTCGCTCATCCGGAGCCTTCGAATAAATCTCGATCGGAACGTTGCTGTCGCCAAACGTAATTGTCCCCTTCATCACGCGGCTGGTCACTTTATCGACGGCGGCAGCTCCGCCCACCGCCTTCAAATACTTCTCGAACAGCTGGTCGGCAGACGGTCCATTATTTTCCTTCGCGTTCCCGCCTTCATGAATCACTTCCTCGCCGCTAGTCGGCCTCGACTCTGCCGTCATCACCGGCGGCATCCCCACCGGGTTCGTGCTTCCCCGGTGGCACGAGTAGCAGGTCACTTCGCGATGTCCTTCAAAGTTTTCCTGATTGATGGTGAACATCATCTCCATCATCTTGCGCGCCGTCAGATTCGGCTTTTTGTCGTATTTCTCAAACGCGCCCTGCACATGGCAGAACTCGCACTCCACTCCCAAAGACGCCGTAATGAACTGCATCGCTGGAATCAGTTGATCCGCCGGAATATCCTTCAGTACCTGAATATTCTTGAACTGCTTTGCCGCCGTCTTCGGCTCCGCGGCATTCGCCACCTGTGGAGCCGCACCCGATTGCGCGTTAGCCCCACCAATTACGACTGCCAAAATAAAGACGATCGACGCGACGAGCAGAAAAAATGTGGGGACAGCCGCCTCCGAGAGCCTGCCCCGAGCGAAGCCGAGGGGTCCGTTCGAGCGTAGCTCGATGCGTTTGTTCTTTCGGTTCATTAAGAATCGCCTCAGTTCAGAATCTCAGAAGTTTATCAAACCCCGAGTTTTTCAATTACACAATCAACCGATCACCCAATTACTCAATTTCCTGCGCGCTGCCCAAAAAACTGCCACTTATCCATTCCCGCCGGAATCGCCACATCAAAAAATCCCACCATCATTTCCTCTGACGTCTGATCTCCCCAGGTCACCAACTTATCCGGATCGGGATTATGCGGATTATTCTTTGAATTGTCATACCACGCTATGGCCCGCAGCTTCGTTCCGGCCTTCAATTCCCGCGGCTGCGCCAACTTATAACTCAACTGCCAGTGAAAGTGATAATTCACTCGTAGCAAGGTTTCCACGCTCCCATCCTCGTGCACAATGTCGTATTCAAATCGCTTGCCGCGCAGATGCATATGCGGAAAGAAACTAAGTAGCAGGGCGTCATTCGGCAGCGTCCCCTGCACCTCCACGCGAAAATCGTCCGCGCCCGGCGGAATCATCAGGGCGTGATTATTCAACTGCAGCGTAACCACTCGCTGCTTCGGCGGACTCTTCGCAAATACCAGTCCCGCGCTTGTCTCGTCGCTCGCGGCTTCGCCATTCGTCGTGTAATGCATCTGGAAAACCAGGTCCGATCCCGCCGGAACAAACTTCGCCATGCCGTCCACGAATCGGTCCGCTGCGCTTCCCGGCGCGTAGACCAGCAACAGATCGCTGGTAGTCTCATGCGCCTGCCGCCGTTCCTCGGGATCGCTCAACATCGACGCCGTGAACGGCTCGCCCACCGGCGCATGCCGCAGCCACGCCGAATCCGGAGGCCGGATATAAACCACCGCATGGTGCACATGCGCCGGACTCGACGGGCGCACCTCCACCATCTGCACCCACTTGTCCTCCGCAAAGTGCGTCGGCACAATCTCGTAGGTATATTCCACTTCACCTTGCGCCGGAATCCGCGCCGCCTTCGGCATCTTCAACACCACATCCGGCTGGGGAATATTCCAGTCGCCGCTCCAATCTCGCGGAGCAGGAGCATCGTGCACATCGCCCGCCGGCGCCCCCGCATTGGCCCATGCCGCAATCGTCTTAATCTGCTCCGCGCTCAACGACGGATCATTGGAAAATTTCCCGTACCGCGGATCAGCAAACCACGGCGGCATCATTTTCATGTCCACCGCCGCCGCAATTCTCCGCGCCCAGGGCTTCGCCTCCGCATAAGTCATCAGCGGCATCGGCGCTGCTTCGCCGCTGCGGTGGCAACTCTGGCATTTACTCTGCAATATCGGAAGAACGTCCTTATAAAAGGTGGGAGCCGGAAAACGCGCGGAATTCGTGTCCTGTTGCACGGCAGTAGCAACCGGCCGCTGCCGCGACACTCCCATCGCCAGCAGCGAAATCACGACAACAAAAATCACGCCCAATTGATTCACGAGCGCAGAAACTCCAGCGTCAACGCCCACGCCTGCTTGGCCGAATGCGGCTCATACGCGTCTCGCTCGTCACAAAAGAATCCATGGTCGGCGCGTGAAAATTCCGCGTTCACATAAATCTTCTTCTCTGCACTCAAGGCGTCCGTCACCGCTCGCCGCTTCTCCGGCGGAATATGCTTATCCATTCCGCCCCATATTAATAAGGATGGAGCCTGCAACCTCGCAGCCCGGTCGAGTAATTCAGGCGCAATCCCTCCACCATAAAACGAAACCGCCGACCTCAGCGCAACGATACTATTCGCGATAAACGAAACTCGTCCGCCCATGCAGAATCCCACACTCGAAATCTCGCTTGCCTTCGCGCTCGACCGCAGCCAATCGTATGCTGACCTTATATCTACCTCAGCCGTCTCCGTGGTGACAGCCTGCAAATGCGGCATCACTGCCGCAAAGTCCGTATAGCTGCCCTCAAACCCCGGCGCCGTTCGATGAAACAGCTCCGGAGCAACCACCACATATCCCTCTGCCGCAAATCTTTCTGCCACATTTCGAATATGATGATTCACCCCAAACGCCTCCTGGAACACAAGCAACCCGGGATGCGGCCCGCCATCCTTCGGCCGCGCCACGTATGCGCCCATGCGCGTTCCGTCCGCAACCGTCAATTCAACTTTCTCTTTCACAATTTCTAATTCGCTCATGATCTTTCCTTCCGACAATCAGTTAAAATGACGCGCCGCTGCGCGTACTCGCAGGGTCGCAAGTCTTAATTCTTAGTCTCGCACAGACGTAGCTTCGAAGCGCAGACACTGTCGCAAAAATGCTAAAGTAATCGGTCGATCGTATCGAACATTTATCGAATCGTGTCTGCCCCCAACTCCACCTTCGTCCGCGCTTGCAAGTCCCAGCCCGTCGATCGCACTCCCGTCTGGTTCATGCGCCAGGCCGGTCGCTACATGCCCGAATATCGCGCCATCCGCAAGCAGCATTCATTGCTCGAAATTTGCAGGAAGCCCGTTCTTGCCGCCGAAGTCACCATCGCCGCCGCCGAGTTTCTCGGAGTCGATGCGGCGATCATTTTCGCCGACCTCTTGCTGCCTCTCGAAGTGATGGGTTTGCCTTTTCATTTTTCCGCCGGAGAAGGTCCGGTCATCGAAAAGCCTGTCCGCACCGCTGAAGACATCGACCAGCTTCGCACCGATCGCGCCGCCGAACTCGGCTACATTTCCGATGCCGTCAATCTGGTCGCGAAACATTTCGCCGGCAAAATTCCCGTGATCGGTTTTTGTGGCGCGCCCTTCACCCTCGCCAGTTACATGATCGAAGGTGGCGGCTCCCGCAATTATCTCCATACCAAAAAAATGATGTACAACTCCCCCACTCATTGGGATGCGTTGATGCGCAAACTGGTCGACGTCACCGCGGAATATTCCACCGCGCAGGTCCGCGCCGGCGCCGATGTCATCCAGATTTTCGACAGCTGGGTGGGCTGCCTTAGCGTGGAAGATTACCGCCGTTACGCTCTGCCCCACGTCACTACCTTAGTGAAGCGTCTGCAGAAAACCGGCGCGCCCATTATTTATTTCGGCACCGGCAGCTCCACACTGCTTCCCGCGATGAACGAAACTAGAGCGGAAGTGATCGGCCTGGACTGGCGCATCCCGCTCAACCAAGGTTGGAGCGACCTCGACCACCGCTGTGCCGTGCAGGGAAATCTGGATCCCGTGCTGCTCTTCGCAGATTGGAAAGAGCTGAAATCGCGTGCGGAAAATATTCTTCAACTCGCCGCCGGACGTCCCGGCCACATTTTCAATCTCGGCCACGGCATCCTGCCCGACACGCCAGTCGAAAACGTGAAGAATCTTGCGCGCTTCGTACGAGAATATCAGCGCCCATAGAAACCGCGATGCTCAAGCACAGAAAATGCGATGTCATTCCGACCGGAGCAATCCGCTGCCGAAGGGAGCGGTTTGCAGAGCGGAGGAACCTGCTTTTCTTTTGTAGCGGCGAAACATTCTCCCTCCGAACCCAACTTCCATGACTCGCATCGCGATCATCGGCGGCGGCATCTCTGGACTGGCCGCTGCCTTCACGCTCGAAGAACACCGAAGATCCGGCGCGGTTGATTACACCCTCTACGAATCCTCTCCAACTCTCGGCGGCGTCCTCCGCACCGAGCACATCGAAGGCTGCATCGTCGAAGCCGGACCCGATTCCTTCCTCACCGAAAAACCCTGGGCCGCCGATCTCTGCCGCACTCTCGGCCTCGGCGATCAACTCATCGGCTCGAACGATGCCGACCGAAAAACCTACATCCTCGTTCGCGGCCGTCTTATTCCCATGCCAGACGGCCTCATGTTCATGGTGCCCACGAAAATTCTGCCCACCGCGTTCTCCCCCCTTTTTTCCTGGACCACCAAGCTCCGCATGGCGCAGGAATTATTCCATCCGCCGCGCCCTGCCGCCGCCGACGAGAGCGTAGCCTCGCTGGTCGAGCGCCACTATGGATCTGAGATGGTGGACCGCCTGGCCGATCCGCTGCTCTCCGGTGTCTACGGCGGAGAAGCCGCCAGCCTCAGCGTCCGCGCTGTTCTTCCCCGCTTCACCGAGATGGAGCGCACTCAGGGCAGCCTTGGCCGCGCCATGCTGGCTGCCAGAAAAAAAATGCCGCACAACGCGAACCAACCTGCGCCTCCGCTCTTCACATCTCTCAAGAACGGAATGCAGCAGCTCATCGAAGCCATCGTCCCCCGCCTCCCCCAGAATTCGTTGCTTACCAACGCTCCCGTGGAATCCATTCAACGCGAGTCCGAAGCCTGGACCGTTTCAGCCCGGTCACAACCCGCGCGCTTTGATGCCGTGATTCTCGCCTTGCCCGCGGGCGTCGCCGCAAAACTACTCTTCGCGTGCAGCTCCGAACTTTCCGCCGAACTCGCCGCCATCCCCTATAGCTCTTCCATCACCGTTGGCCTCGCTTACAATCGCGAGGTCCGCGAATCCCTTCCGCCTGGTTTCGGATTTCTCGTTCCCCGCAGCGAAGGCAAACGCCTGCTGGCCGCAACTTTCGTTCACACTAAGTTCCCTCATCGCGCACCCGCCGATCGCGCTCTGCTGCGCTGCTTCTTCGCCGGAGGGAAGGCCGAAGACGTTTGGCAACTTTCTGACGATGCCATCGTCGCCATCGTCCGCACAGAACTGCAGCAAATCCTCGGCCTTCGCGCCGCGCCCTTTTTTGCACGCGTCTACAAATGGAAGTCCGCCATGGCGGAGTACGGCGTGGGGCATCTCGACCGCCTCGACCGTATCGAGCGCCTTCGCCTGCAATTGCCTGGACTCGCGCTCGCCGGCAATGGCTACCGCGGCATTGGCGTTCCCGATTGCGTGCGCTCTGGCCAGGAGGCTGCGAAGCAAGTCGCAAGCATCGCTTAAGCCGCTTTGCGATGAAGTCTGCATGCGCGTCTAGTTCGCAAAAAAAATGCCAATCAGCGCTTTCCGATGGTCGAATCTTCATTGCGAATCCGATAAATAAGGTATCCAACCACGGCAATGTTAATAATGAGCACCAGGCACTTGATCGCACTGGGATGGCGGCTGATCTCGTAAACTTCAACGGGAATCAGCGAAGTTGTAATGATTACGCTGAACCACTCCGCCCAACGTTTCACCAGCCAAAGGCCGATCCCCTCGGTTAGAAATAGTCCTGCATAAATAAAGCTGACAATTCCAAGGCTTCTTATTTTATTGGGAGTGAGATCGGCGACCTTCTGAAGTGCCTTGCCGACGTAGCGGTTGCCCGGATCCAGCCCG
>JBAWBG010000010.1:0-1702 GCA_049589695.1 Candidatus Sulfotelmatobacter sp.
GGCCCTGGGTGCGCCGAGCATTGTTTCTGCTGCTGCCGATCGTGTTCATTCTCGGCGGCTATTGGTACGTCACCGGTGGCCGGATGATGTCAACCGACGATGCTTACGTCGAAGCCGACAAGGTCGGCATCTCGACTGATATCTCCGGCATCGTGAAGGAGGTCGACGTCACCGAGAACCAGCACGTCGAGGCTGGCCAGGTCCTCTACCGTCTCGATGATCTTCAATTCCGGCTCGCGCGCGACCGGTCCGAGGCACAGGTCGGCATGGTCCGGAACAGCCTGAATGCGCTCAAAGCGAACTACCAAGACATGCAGGCTCAGATCAAGCAAGGGCAGTCGGACATTGAGTATTACAACACTGAATTCCGTCGCCAGCAGGATCTTCTCAATGCGCATGTCGCATCTCAGGCGGTCTTTGACGGCGCAAGACGAAATCTGCAGAACGCGCAGCAGAAGCTGGCGTCTCTCAATCAGCAAGCCGCCGCGATCGCAGCCAACCTCAGCGGCGATCCCAACATTCCGGTGGAGCAGCAGCCAGAGTACTTAGAGGCCGTGGCGCAGCGCGACGAGGCGGCACGCCAACTCGATCACACCGTCGTGAAGGCGCCATTCGCGGGCATCGTGACGAACGTGCCTTCGATTGCGCCGGGCAAATATCTCCAGTCCTCGACGACCGCCTTCTATCTCGTCGCCGCGGATCACGTCTGGGTCGACGCCAACCCGAAAGAGACGGAGTTGACCTTTGTAGGGCTCGGGCAGCCGGTCGTGGTGACGGTCGATACGTACCCCGACGCGGCATGGCACGGCACCGTTGAGAGCATCAGCCCGGCGGCGGCACAGCAGTTCTCGCTGCTGCCGGCGCAGAACACCAGCGGCAACTGGGTGAAAGTCGTGCAGCGCATTCCGATGCGCGTGCGGGTCGACACCAGCGACGAACGCCTGCCGCGACTGCGCGCCGGAATGAGTGTCGAGGTCGATGTCGACACCGGTCATGCACGGGGTTTGCCACACTTCCTGGCTTCCATGCCGGGACATCGCGCGGCCGCTTGCGGGGGACGCCGTTCATGCGGGGAACTGCTTCCCGGTCACCGAAGCGTACCATCCGAACCCCGCGCCGCATTATTCGGCCAGGTCAGGCGAGGATCGTTATGCAAGCGGCGCGCCCGCCGGATGGCGTCAATCGGGCGGCGATCACCGTCTGCGTGGTGCTCGCCACGCTCATGCAGGCTCTCGACACCACCATCGCCAATGTCGCGCTCCCCTATATGCAGGGCAGCGTCTCGGCGAGTCAGGACCAGATTGCCTGGGTGCCGACCTCCTACCTCGTCGCCGCGGCGATTATGACGCCGATGACCGGCTTCGTCACCGCGCGCTTCGGTCTCAAACGCGTCTTCCTCGTCTCCGTCGCTGGCTTCACGGTCGCCTCGATGCTGTGCGGCATGGCGCAGTCCCTGGTGGAGATCGTGCTGTTCCGTGTCCTGCAAGGCGTGTTCGGCGCGGCGCTCGTCCCGCTCTCGCAGACAGTGCTGCTCAACATCAATTCGAAGGAGCGGCAGGGATCGGCAATGGCGCTATGGGGCGTCGCCGTGATGGCCGGTCCTGTCCTTGGGCCGGTGCTCGGCGGCTGGCTGACCGAGGCCTATAGTTGGCGCTTTGTCTTCTATATCAACCTGCCGATCGGCGCCCTAGCCTTTCTTGGC
>JBAWBG010000011.1:0-9260 GCA_049589695.1 Candidatus Sulfotelmatobacter sp.
TATCGCTGATACGGAAGACCGCGCGGATCCCGGCGGAAGCGCCGATGGAACGGGGACAACTGCTCGAAGCAGAGAGCCGCCTGTACGACCTCAACGTCTTTGATTGGTCGAGCGCTGGCCCGAGGAAACCAATTACCGATCAGACCGAGGAAGCGGCGGTCGTTAAAGTACACGAGTCGAAGCGTAACGAGATTACATACGGATTCGGTTTTGAAGTGTCACATCGCGGCGGCAACGTCCCCGCGGGTACAGTGGCTGTGCCCGGCGGTCCTCCAGTGGGGCTTGGCGGCAATCAGATTCAACCGAGTGAAGCCGCATTCGCCAGTCCCCGCGGTTCGATCGATTTCTCCCGGCGGAACATACGCGGGCTCGGCGAGACTGCCAGCGCGGCACTGCTTCTTTCGCGGCTAGACCAGCGGGCGCTTCTCACCTATTTGCAGCCGCATTTTATTGGTTCGCAATGGAAATCTCTGAGCAGTTTCTCGATTGAACGTACCACGGAAAATCCACTTTTCGGCGCGATACTGGGCGATCTTTCATTTCAGGTGGAACGCGAACTGGGCGCCAAGAAAAAGAATACTCGGCTCCAGATTCGTTACGACTTCAACAAAACGGCGCTCTCGCATCTGCTTGTACCCGAGCTTGTTTTGCCGCAAGACCTGAACGTCCATCTCTCGACATTCTCTGGCACGGTAATCCGCGACACTCGCGACAGGCCGCTCGACGCGCACCATGGCATGTTCGGGACTGTCACGCTGGGAATTACCCCAACCGCGCTTGGATCCAGCGCAAATTTCGCCAAGCTCTTCGGACAATACGCCTATTACAAGCCGATTCATTCGATTGTTTTTGCGAACAGTATCCGCCTTGGGTTTCTGAAATCGTTCGACGGCAGCTTCGTGCCAACCAGCCAGTTATTTTTCTCCGGGGGCGGCACCACCCTTCGCGGTTTCCCCATCGACGAGGCTGGGCCCCAGCGCATCGTGCCTTTCTGCAATGTTCTGCAGGGTCAGACTGGATGCGTCAATGTCACCGTTCCCGTCGGAGGAAATGAACTATTCATCTTGAATTCCGAGGCACGATTTCCTCTCGGGATCATGAAAGCGCTGGGCGGCGTCGTGTTTTACGACGGGGGGAACGTTTACAGCGCCATCAACCTTCGCAATTTCGCGGACAACTACTCGAACACGATCGGCGTCGGATTGCGGTATGCAACTCCAGTGGGGCCTGTTCGCTTTGATATCGGCAAGAACCTGAACCCCGTACCCGGGATCAAGTCCATTCAATATTTCATCACTCTGGGTCAGTCTTTTTAGGAGTCAGCATGCAGTGGAAAAAAGCCGTGGGTTGGACATTCATAGGAATCTTTATGCTCCTCATCGTTGGAGGCATCGGCGGATATTTCTATCTGCAAAGCACGAGCTTCAGAAGCTTCGCACTCAGGACGATCTCGGAAAAAGTGGAGACGGCAACCGGAGGGAAAACTCAAATCGGCCGCCTCGATTTCCAGCCCTCCACGCTGACCGCGCATCTTTACAACATCGTGATACGCGGCACCGAACCGTCAGACGCTCCGCCGCTTTTGAAAGTCGACCAACTGACAGTCAGCTTAAAGATTATTTCAGTTTTCCGCCGTGAGATCAGCCTAAGCGAGCTCGTCATTCAACATCCGATAGTACACATGAGGGTGACCCGTGACGGGAAAAACAACCTGCCGCAAGCGGCCGCCAGCCAGTCGAAGAGCAACACAGATATTTTTGATCTGGCCGTCAAACATTTTGCTCTTACCAGCGGAGAGATCAACTACAACGACGATAAAACTCCGCTCAGCGCTGAGCTTTACGATCTCGAAACGGATGTCAGATTCAATGCCCTGAAGACGACCTACAGTGGAACGATTTCCTACAACCACGGCAGATTGCAATACGCGCAATATGTGCCGTTGCCCCACAGCTTCAACACGAAGTTCACCGCGACGAGAACTCACTTCACTCTAGAGTCAGCCCAAATGAAGGTTGCCTCATCGTCGATTACGCTCCGCGGCGACGTCAATAACTATGCGAATCCAGTTGCTGCCGGCGACTACGACGTCCGCATTCACACCCAGGATTTCGCGTCCCTGTCTCCCGATGTAAAGGCAGCGGGCGACGTTGTAATGACCGGCAAGATTCGTTACCAGAATCAGGCCAATCAGCCTTTCATGAAGAGTATTCAGGTCGCTGGCCAGCTTGTCAGCGAGGGAATTTCCGCGATGACCTCCAACGCAAAACTTGACGTCCGGAAACTGAATGGCACCTATCAACTGGCGAATGGAAATTTGCAGGCCCATCAGATTGAATTGCAAACTCTAGGCGGCGTCATCCGCGCTGATCTCAACATGCGGAACCTCGACTCGACTCCGAGTTCGCAGTTGCGGGCCACCTTGCATAGCATTTCGCTGCGCGCAGTGCAACAGGCCGCCCGTCAAACCCAAGTGAAGGACATCGCGATTTCCGGCAGCATCGACGGCACGGCTGATGCTTCGTGGACCGGAAGTATGAACAACCTGCGCGCTCGCTCCGACCTGACCGTCCGCGCTGCCGCCAGAAGTACGACCACCGGTTCTAGGAAAAATGAGTCGGAGACCAATACTTCGGCGAACAATGTTCCGGTGAACGGCGCCATTCATGCAGCGTTTGACGGCTCGCACAATACCCTCACGCTTCGGCAAAGCACGTTGCAAATTCCTTCCACTACCCTGACCGCAGACGGAGAAATCGGCGATCATTCCAGCCTGAACATTCATGTCCAGGCAGATGATCTCCATCAATTGGAGGAAGTAGCAGCAGCTTTTTCTCCCAACAATTCCGCTTTGCCGCCGATTTCTGGCTCCGCGAACGTGAATGCTCTCGTTAACGGTTCCACCAAGAACCCGCGCATCTCCGGCGCGCTCAACGCACAAAACCTTCATGTGCAAGGCAGTGAATGGAAAAGTGCAGCATTCACCATCAGCGCGAATCCGTCTCAAGTCGTGGTGTCGAACGGAGTCCTCGTAAGCGCAAAACGCGGGCGAGCCACTTTCGATGGAACCGTCGCACTGCGCAACTGGTCTTATCTTTCCAGCAATCCATTGCATGCAAATCTGTCTGTCGAACAAATGTCAGTCACGGATCTAGAACATCTGGCCAATGTTCACTATCCGATTAGTGGAGACTTGACTGCCAATCTTTCAGTGAAGGGAACCGAGGACAACCCCTCGGGCTCCGGCTCGGCCACAATTTCGAAAGCGCGCGCGTACGACGAGACGCTCCAGGATTTGACACTGAAATTCCAGGCCGCAAACGGCACTGTCGCTTCTACCCTTCGTGTGGCAGCCGTTGCAGGATCGGCCGACACCACTCTGTCTTTCACTCCCAAAACGAAAGCCTACAAAATCAAGTTTGACGCACCCGCAATCGTGTTGCAGAAACTGCATACACTGCCGGAAAAGAATGCGGACATCAAGGGCACTCTTACTGCTTCAGCGAGCGGCGAAGGCACGCTCGACAACCCGCAGCTCACAGCGTCGGTGCACCTGCCAAAGCTCGAAGTGGGTGATCGGTCGATCGCCGGGCTTAAAGCCGAAGCCCAAGTTGCGAACAATCAAGGTACGTTCACTGTCGATTCCGAAGTTGCGCAGGCTACGATACGCGCTCGTGCAAACATCAACTTGACGGGCGATTACGAAACGACCGCGTCCATCGACACCAGCAGCATTCCACTCGAAGCCCTGCTAGCCAGCTTTTCGAACACCGTTCCGCAAGGATTCCAAGGGCAAACCGAACTCCACGCCACTCTCAAAGGGCCGCTGAAGGACAAGACACGGGTCGAGGCTCACATCACAATCCCAACCTTGAAGGCGAACTATCAACAACTCGAGATTGCGGCAGCAGCACCGATCCACGCGGATTATGTGAATTCGATCGTCACTGTGCAGCCAGCGGAAATTCGCGGGACCGACACGTCGCTGCGCGTGCAGGGTAGCATCCCGTTTGCAGGCGCATCAGTTCCAAGCTTTACCGCCCAGGGAGAGGTCGACATCGGAATTCTTCGCATGTTCGCTCCCGACGTTCACAGCTCGGGGAAAGTCACGTTGGATATACGCGCCTCTGGCACCTCAAGCAAGCCATCCGTTCACGGTGACGTGCAGCTTCACGATGTCGCGGTCGTCACTCCCGATGCTCCGGTTGGAGTGGAGAAGCTGAATGGCACTCTGCAAGTGAGCGAAGATCGAGTGCAGATCAATAGCATGGCGGGCGAGGTCGGGGGCGGACAAATGTCGATCGGCGGATCGATTGTTTATCGGCCCAGCCTGCAATTTAACCTCGCCATGCAGGGAACATCTGTCCGCCTCCGTTATCCTCAGGGCCTGCGCTCTTTGTTGGACGCCAACCTCACGCTGGCCGGCAATATGCAATCTTCCACACTCAACGGCCATGTGCTGATCGATAGCCTGTCGTTCACCCCTGATTTTGATTTAGCCAGCTTCAGCGATCAATTCAGCGGCAATGCGGCAACCCCGGTGCAGCCCGGATTCGCCGACACAGTCAATCTCGCCGTACAGGTCCAATCAAAATCGAATCTGAGTGCCCGCAGCTCTCAAGTCAGCCTCGAGGGCGCGGTTAATGTACGGGCCAGCGGCACACTAGCCAATCCGATAGTTACAGGACGCACCGACCTCACCGCAGGAGAACTCTTCTACCGCAACAATCGCTACCAATTGCAGCGCGGCATCATTACGTTCACGGATCCGACTCGAATCGATCCGAATCTTGATGTCTCCGTCACATCCCAGATCGAGCAGTACAACGTGACCATAACGTTGCGAGGACCCTTCGATCGGCTTACGAGTTCTTATGTCTCCGACCCTCCTCTGGCTACCGCCGACGTCATCAATCTGATTGCTTTCGGAAAAACTACTTCAGAGTCGGCTGCGAGCAATAGCAGCCAGAGCACCGACTCGATGATTGCTTCGGACGCGATTGGCAGCGGCGTCAGCAGCGGTGTCCAAAAACTCGCCGGCCTATCCAGTTTGCAGATCGACCCATTGCTGGGAGGCGACAATCAGAACCCGTCGGCCCGCGTCGCCCTTCAGCAGCGGGTAACCAAAAACTTCCTCTTTACTTTTTCTACCGACGTCTCTCAGCCGGGGGAGGAAATCGTGCAGGGCGAGTACCAGATCAACAAGCGCTGGTCGGTGAGTGTGACGCGAGATCAATTGGGAGGAGTGTCCGTCGACGGCCGCTACCACACGAAGTTCTAGGGGATAACATCTCAGGGCAGCTCCGTCAGGCAGCCTTTCCGAGCTGAACATTTTCGGAAGAATGTTCTTTGGGCGGTATTTTCCCTTTTGCGCTTTCTTTGGCGAGCTCGGCATTCAATTCCGCTCCCACCAGCAGAACGAACGAATTCCAGTACAGCCACGTCATCAGCGCGATGAAGCCGCCCAAGGTTCCGTATGTCCGGTTGAAGTTTGCGAAGTGCCGAAAGTAGATCCCCAGGAGATAGGAAAGACCGATCCAAAAACTTACGGCGAGAATTGCTCCTGGCAGAGTGGCCAGAAAACGCTGCTTCACATTTGGCGCGAGAAAGTAAATCGCCTCTACCGCCAGCACCGCGAGCATAACGGCCCCGGCCCAATGAATCACTGGCCATAACATCACAAACAATTGTGGGACGGACATTCGCGCTGCCAGCCACTCTCCAAACTTCGGCCCCAGGATCATGACGGCAAGCCCCGCCAACCATAAACCGATGCATAGGAATCCCAGACCAATTGCAATCAGGCGTGTCTTCCAGAAAGGACGGTCATCCTGCACCTCGTAAGCTATGTCCAGCGCCTCGATAGTGGCATCGAATGCCGAAGATGCGACCCAGAGCATTCCTAACATGCTGACGGAGAGCCACGTTGTGGAGCTGGAAGTCACAACATTTAAGAGTGTGGACTGGACAAAGCGCATAGTGTCAGGCGGAAGGAGCCGAGACATGAAGTCGAGAGTGCGCGCGAACATGTCAGTGAAGGGTATCGAACCCAACAGCGCAGAGAGGAAAATTAGCCCGGGAAATATAGCAAGGGCGAAATAGTACGATAAGGCCGCCGCGACCTGCAGCGTATGATGCTTCACCAAATCGTGATAAGTCGCGCCAACCGCCCGCTTGAGCCCAGCCGCCGTCACGGCAGACTATGATGCACAAATTTTACGGGGGGTAGGAAGTCGAAAAATCCGCCAGGACGCAATGTAAGCTACGCTACTTATGACATCCGCTTCCGCATATGCATGTAGCGAGCACGGTCTCTGTCCACCTCCCTTGTGTTTGGCGCAAGCTGGAAGGAGATAATGTGCGATTTGACAATTTCACAGGGTAAATATGGAATGCGATAGTTTTGCGGTGGTTCAGGTAAGTTTGTCACCAAAGACGGAATTTACGAAGCGCGACCATGTTACGCGACCATGTTACGCGACCATGTTAAAGGAGTCGGAAACAAAGCGCCTCGCATTTTCCTGGCTATTGCAATCCCGAGTACTCTGCCTTCGCTTCTTTCAGGATGGGGATATCGGGATCTGCGTCCTTCAAGAGCACAAAGAACTCCTGGTAGCTCTCCTGTGCCTTTTTCGAGTCGCCAGCCAGCAGATAAGCCCGGCTGAGCTGGAGTCGAGCGAGTGCTGCCAGCGGGGAATTTACCGCAACGCCGCGCTGGTCCAGGAATTTGCGGAACTCACGTACTGCCTCCATACCCTGATGCAACAACAAATAGGCCTGGCCTCGGATATATACGGGATAGAGCGTGCCGCCGACTTCGAATTGGGGGAGCGGAGACCCAAGTTCGTACTCCGCGGTGGTTTGGAGAAGTTCCACGGCACGCGCTGGACTGCCGCGTTGAATCTCGATCGAAGCGTAGATCGTGGGCAGCCAATAGCGATTGATCACGGTGTTGAGGGGGAACCGACCAGCCAAGTCGTCAGCCATGCGCTTTGCCTGTTCGCTATCTCCAATACGCGCCAATGCCAGAGCCGCGAGAATACTCACGTCTCGCGTGGACGCTGTAGCGAGCGCGGAGCTGATCTCCTGACGGGAAAGCGCTACATTGTGAAACTCGGCATCGCGTAAGGCGACATCCATCTTCCATGCGGCCGCTGTTTCTGGTGAATCGCCGTGGAGCGCAGAATCAGAGGCGCGCTTGGACAGGTTCCGCGCGCTTGCCAGCCGGCCGTGAAATGCCTCGGTATCCGACGCGAAAGAAAAAAGCACATCCTCGCCCGGTTTGCCGCTCGCCGCCGCGACTTGTTGCTGCATCTCGGAACTGTCGTTTTCAAGAAAGGCAACTCCGTAGCGATTCCCGTGCAGGAAGGGATTGTTAACTTTGTGCGCGATGGCTTGGTCGTATGTCCCTTTTGCGTCGTTAAGGCGATTAAGAGCTGCATACAGTCCGATAAGATTCGTATAGGCAGCTGCGCTTGCCGGGTTGAGACGGAGATCTTCCAGGCTTGCAGCCATTCCTTTTTCGTACTGCCCCAGATAGGTGTAATCGACTCCCAAGTTGCCGAACGGTTCGCTGCTGCGCGGGTAGGTTCGGGCCCAGATCTCGTATGTTTGAATTGCTTTTTCAAGTTCGCCCGTGACCAGAAGATAATAATTAGCGGAGATCCGGAATCTTTCCCGCTCGCTCACCTTGTCGCGCAGGTCATAGGCCTTCCGCAGGTTCTCACTGGCTCGCCCGGGTTCTCTCAGATTCGAGTACGAGATCCCCAAGGCCGCATAGGCAGCGGCGAAATTAGGATCGAGTTCGAGGGCGTGATTAAAGAATGGAATGGCCGCTGCACTGCCTTGCTCTTGCAGTGTCGTTCTTCCCACAGACAGCGCCTTCAGGGCTTCGAGAGAAGGCGTAGTAGCCTGGTCCAGTGGCATGTCAAACTTTTCAACCGTGCTCAAGGATTCTCCCAGCTTCGTCCTGAGCCTGGTCGCCGTTTCGCCCAGCGCTCTCAGCACGTGTTCCTTGTTTTCGGCCGTTACCTGCTCTTGTACCAGGAGGTCCCCCGTCTTGCAGTTAACCGCATCAAGTCCAATCACATACTGGCTGCCGAGACTTCCAATCGTCCCGGCGACATAGGCCTTCGCGCCCGCGCGTTGACAGAGATCACGCGCTACATCCGACGTCACTTTGGTTCCAGCTGGCTTCGCCATCAGCTTCAGTGTGGCGCGAGTTCTTGCGTCCGACAGTATGTTCAAAAATGGAGACTGGCCTAGTTCGACCGAAATCGCTTGCTTCAAGGTGTCGTCGAAGACAGGGTCGCCAGTGGTGTTCTTGAAGTCTGCCAGCAGTACACTGTCCTGGTCCGTCAGCCTAGCTGCGTGGTGCGAGCGCCAGTAAACTCCGCCGGCAACAAGTGCGGCACCTAGCAAGCAAGACACCGCGATCGTCTTCCACAAAGAAGAGCGTGCTCCATGCGGGGTATCATTCCGAGGTGTGGGCTCGTCCAATAACCCACGCCGACTTTTCGCACTGGATGCGCCGGTCGAAGCGACTCCCACTATCGCCGTTTCATCGTCGACCGCGGCGGCGGCGACGTGCTGGGATGAATCCACGTCACGTTTAAGCCGGCTAAGTTCGGCCCTCATGTCCGAGGCACTCTGATATCGCAGGTTACGGTCTTTCTCCAGTGCGCGATTGATGATGTGTTCCAGTTCGGCTGGGACGTCGGGGTTTAGCCGCACCGGCGCGACCGGAGCGCGGTTAAGGATCGCATCGAATACGGCTGCGGAGCTGTCACCGCGAAAAGGCAACTGGCCGGTAGCCATCTCATAGAGGACAGCTCCAAAGGAAAACAAATCGGTACGGGAGTCCAATTCCTTTGCTCGCGCCTGTTCCGGCGACATATATGCGACCGTGCCAAGTGCAGTGCCGGAGGTGGTCAAGTGCTCGACGTTGATCGTCGTCTCCATGGCGGCCGGCAGTTGAGAAGAGTTGGCTGCGAGCATCACCTTCGCTAGTCCGAAATCAAGAATCTTGGCGTGACCGCGCTTGGTCACGAAGATGTTGGCAGGCTTAATGTCGCGGTGGACGATGCCCTGTGCATGGGCCGCATCGAGTGCGTCCGCGATCTCGATCGCGAGGGAGAGGATCACCTCGGTCTCCATCGGACGGGCCGCAATCTGGTGCTTCAGTGTCACGCCGTCCAGAAACTCCATGGCGATGAAAGCTTCGCCGCCCTGGTCATCGATTTCGTGGATGGTGCAGATGT
>JBAWBG010000012.1:0-3768 GCA_049589695.1 Candidatus Sulfotelmatobacter sp.
AATTCGGGCGGCGTCGAAAGACGCCGCCTTTTTGTTTCAGGGCTGTCGCGATCGGAGATTGGAGTACTGGTCCTAACTTCAGTGATTGTGGAAGGTGTAGCCAACCGAGAAGGTGGCGCGGTAGACATTGTCTGAGTGGAATTCCACGTTGTTCTGAATGTGATAGTAGTGAATCTCCGGGCGGATAAAAATGTGCGGGATGCGGTGCCAAACGTAATAGCGGACGCCCAAACTCGCGTGTTCCATGAAGTGATCGCTGCTTACGTAACAGGTGCCGGCAACGCCTGTGCAACCGGTCATTCCCGGCAGATAGAAGCGGTTGCTGTTAATTCCTATGCCCGCCATTAAGTCCAGGCTAAGTTTTTTGCGTATTTGCGGCTCGAACAGGGCGTTGGCGTCGATAAAAATCGGGCGGTAGCTTTCGTAGCCGTCATAGCTAGCCTTTTTATATTGCCAGGAAGTTTCCGCGTTGAAGCCGAGCCGATTCTTGACAAAAGCATCGAAGCTGACGCTGGGAAAGACTCCGCCCTTTTCCTGCGGCGGGATAAGCGCCTCGGACGCATTTAAGTCTTTGAAGGCGAGCAGCCTGCCGTAGCCCACAGCGATGTCCATCTGTTGGATTTGAGCCCCGGCGAAAGTAGCGAGAAAAAGAACAATACACGCGGACGCGGTGCGCGCGAGCCTTCTCAAATACAGCCCCCTTTTAAATTCATTTTAGGATTGGAATCAATGCGCCGGAATTGTGGCGTTCGGCGCGCCAGTAATGGTGGCGTACAAAATGTCCCAAAACTGGTAACCAGCTGCGCCGAAGCCAAAATACACGATCACGCGGCGGAGTCAAAATCCTAATCGTTGCCGATGGTGTAACCGATCGAGGCGCCCACGCGGAATACGTTGTCGGTGCTGAAGCCCCCAGTGCTGATGTTGTCGTTATTGTCGATATGGTAATAGTGAATCTCGGGACGCACGAAGAAGTGGTTCCACACGTAATAACGAAGGCCGGCGCCGAGATCCTGCATAAAGTTGTGGTTGCTGGTGTAGTTAATGCACTGGCCGGTGAATCCGCTGCAAGAAGTGGCAAAAGGAACGTAGAAACGGGTAGTGGCGACGCCGATTCCTCCGAACAGGTCGAGGCCGACTTTCTTGCTTAGCTTGGGCTGATAGAGGGCGTTAAAGTCGGTCAGGATTGGGCGGTAGCTCTCGTAGCCGAAGTAGCTGGCCTGGCTGGCCCTCCAAGAGGTTTCAACCATAACTCCAAAGTGACGTTTGAAGCCGACGACATCTCCGGCGACTCCGAGGTAAGTTCCGCCCTTTTCCGCGAGCTCACCGGACAACAGTGAACTGGTGCTGGGCGAGGACGATAGCAGAGTGCCGCCGAAGAACATAAAGTCTCCCTGTTGAGCGGAAGCAAAGTGGCAAGAAAATAGGACAGCAAGAACTGGTGCAAGAAGCGCTAACTTTCTCAAGAGAACCTCCAATCAGTTCGTGGTAAGCGATAAGATGCGCTTACTAAATCGTTCGGATGTAACAACAATGGTCACGACCCATCTTAATTTCGACGAGCGCCGGAATTCAACTGGGGTATCTTGTAAAGAAATGTCAAGCAAGTTCCTCGGTTCGACAAAGCTGCGATAGTGCATACAACTCGCGATCAAACCCAGAAGCGGGCGAGAAGTTGCGGCACGCGTGAGTAACTTTTATTAGGTGAACGTCGACGGGCCCGCCAATTTCCGGCGAAGAGATTTGGCGATTACTTGGATTTCGCGGCGCCGGGAGCGCGAATATGATCGAAAGCGATTGGACCCGGTCCGAGAAAAATCAGGCCGAAGGCCAATGCCGCGAGCGCCAACGGGAACTCGTATCCGTTCTGCCCCATCAGTCCGTTGTGGAAGTGCACTTTGGCGATGGCGACGGAAAGATCGATACAGATAGCAAAAGCCGCGAATCGCGTGAACAGGCCGATGAGCACCAGGATGCCGCCAAAGAATTCGGCAAACGCGGAAAGATAGGCGGTCCAGCCGGGAAGGCCAAGACTGGTAACGAGTTGAACGTGGTGATGAAGTCCGCCGAAAACTTTGTGATATCCATGGCCGGTCATGGCGGCGCCGAGGGCCAGACGCATCACCAGGAGTGCGAGGGGTTGCAGGCGATCGAGGTAGCGCAAGTGATTTCCTCCGGGAGAAGAATCCATAGATTACAGGAGCGGGGTGGTCGAGGGAAGCGGTACAAGCTATCGCGTGCTGCGCCAATGAGGTGTCGGGCGGTGAACATTTTCTGAGAACCGGTCTTTTAAGAGCCGGTCTTTAAGAACCGGGCTTTAAGTTCAGGAAGAACCCGGCTTCAAGATCAGGCGGACGGCGAACCGGAGTACCACGAATGCAGGCATGGTGATTTAATCCGCAAAATCTTGCGCGAGTTGCGAACTTCTGGTAACGTTCTTTCGCCTCAGGATACGGGTCGCCGGTGGCGTGTGAAACGCTTTTGGGGAATCGGCCTTCCCGCAGGCTCAAGAATTAATTTCAACGGTGTGAGTGGAATCGGCGGGTTTCGTGTTTGCAGTGCATAGACTTTCCCAGAACCGTCTTAGCACTGCGGTCCGACAGATTATTTCGAGTTTGATTGGCATTGAGAAGTTTGACGATCAGGAGGCAGTAATGAATCGCACTTCGACACGTGAAAAGATGCTGCAGTACTGGGTGGTGGTTTTGCTGGTGGCCGGGGTCCCCGCGCTGGCGTGGGGTCAACATAAGACGAGTAGCGCGCCCGCTTCGCATGCGAGCGCACCGAAGGCCAGTGCGCCTTCGCATTCGTCGACGCCGTCGCATGGTGCAACGCAGTCACACAGCTCAACGCAAGCTCATGGATCGACCGCTGGTCACACGACGACAGCCGGTCACGGCAATACGACTAGCCATACAAACACCGCGAGCCACGGAAATACGAGCGCCGGTCATACGAATACGGCGAGTCGCGGAAACACGAACGCCGGTCATACGAATACGGCGGGCCGCGGAAACACAACGGCAGGACGCGCAAACACTGCGGGCCATACGAATACGGCGAGCCATGGGAATACGAATGCGGGGCACACGAATACAGCCAGCCACGGCAATACAGCTGCCCGCGGCAATGCGGCAGGTCATGGAAATACGGCTGGCCACGGAAACACCGCTGCCAGCCGAGGCAATGCAGGCCGTACTCCTCCCGGCAGGACGGTTTCGCTGAAGGGTGGAGGCAGGGCCAATGTTCGTCCGAACGGATCGATTCGTTCGATCGATCGTGGCGGCATGCACATTGAGCATGGAGTCCACGGTGGACGCAGGGTGGTGAGTGAGCACAACGGAGTGCGCGTTGTCACCCGTGGTCATGGCGGATATGTGCAGCGCGCCTATGTCAACCGCGGCGGCCACGCCTATTATTCGCGAACCTTCTACGATCACGGCCACTACCGTGTTGGTGTCTATCGTGGCTACGGTTGGGGCGGACACACGTACTACGGCTATTACCCCCACTACTGGTACCATCCAGGATTTTATGGCTGGGGCTATCATCCGTGGGGATCGCCGGTTGCCTGGGGCATTGGTGCGTGGGGCTGGGGAGGAGCGCCGTGGTGGGGATACTACGGTGGCTGGTGGAACCCGTATCCCGTTTATGCAGCGCCCTACTATTGGCTGACGGACTATTTAATCTCACAGCAATTGCAGGCGGCGTATGCGGCAAGGCAGGAGGATAATGCGGACGCCGCGGCAGCGGATGCGGCGGCCAGCG
>JBAWBG010000013.1:0-2434 GCA_049589695.1 Candidatus Sulfotelmatobacter sp.
CAAATTGCCGAGGTATTGAAATTAAGCGAATCGGCGACGAAATCGTTGCTGTTTCGGGCGTACGAGACTTTGCGGGAACAGTTAAAAGAATTTATTTAAAGACCGCTATTTGGTTTGCGAAGTGAGCACTGGCGAAGAAATTAAGGGGAACGGGTTATGAAGTGCGAAGAAATTCGAGAAGTAATGCCGGACCTGGCTTCCGGCCTAATGGAGACGACTCCGGAGATCGGCAGGCACTTGGCGGGCTGCGGTGCGTGCACGGGAAAAATGGAGGAATTCCGGCAGACGCTGGCTCTACTGGATGAATGGAAAGCCCCGGAGCCATCGCCGTATTTCGATGTGCGACTGCAAGCGCGTCTGCGGGAAGAGATGGCCAAGCCCCATGTCGGCTGGCTGGCATGGTTTCGGCGTCCGGTGCTGGCTGCGGCGTTGACGGTGCTGATGGGAGTTGGAGTGGGGTTGTTCTTCACCAAAGACAGCGGATTCTATGATTCCGGCAGGAACGTGGTCGCAGATTCCGGCCAAACAGCGGGGCCTGGTACCGCGGTAGGCGATCTGCAGGCGCTGGAAACGAATCACGATCTGTATGCGGACTTCGATTTACTGGACGATCTAGAAGTGCAGCAGAACGTGAAGGCGAACCCGTAAGGCCGGGTGGGAACGGCGGTGCAAATGGGTGGAATTTCAGGGCGGGGAGAGAATGCTGCGAGGCGATTTCATAACGGCATGGATGGCGACTGCGGTACTCGCCGTAGCGACCCTTATGAGCGCTCCCTGTCTGGCTCAACATAATAGCTTTCGCCCGATGCAAGGACGATCGGGGGTTCAAAATCGTCCGCAAGGTCGCCAGGGGCATGCGGGCGATTGGCTGCGGCGTTATCAGGGTCTGCCGCCTGGGGAGCGCGAGCGCGTACTGCAGAGCGATCCTGGCTTTCGGCGTTTGCCCCCAGAGCGGCAGCAGATGTTGCGGCAGCGTTTGCAGCACTTCTCAAGTCTTCCTCCTCAAGAGCAGCAGCGCATGCTGAACCGGATGGAGATCTGGGAGCATCTGACGCCCAGTCAGAAGCAAGCGGCGCGGGAACTGTTCTATCGCATGCGGCAACTTCCGCCCGACCGTCAGCGTATGGTGCGTACGGCGATTCGCGATCTGCGTGCGTTGCCGCCGGGTCAGCGGGAACAGATTATCGATTCCAACCGCTTCCGAGGCATGTTCTCGCCGCAGGAGCGCGACATTATGCGCGGCGCCACCAGATTGCCGCTGGCGCCTGCGGAGAATGGCAGACCGGAAGAATGAGTGCGCGATTGACGCGGTTTCAGCCTTGGAAAGGGCGCGGCTTCAGCCACGCCGCTTGATCTGTAAAGAACACGGGCTTTAGCTCCTGAGTGCGCCTTTACGATCAATGGCCAGCGGTCAAAACGTGTAAACTCCTGTTTTGATCAACTATTGGGATCGCAACCGCGTCGCGCTCAAAGTAGCACGTATGGACAGAGCTATTTCACCTAATGAAGTCAAAGTCGTTAAGTGGCTTCTCGACCATGCGTTGGTTGACGCAACAAAGTATCGACTTCAACCTTTGGAACAGTTGCGTGTTGTGGGGGGTTGCGGTTGCGGATGTACCACCCTTGATTTCAAATCTGCGGGGCAACTAAGGGGCAAGACGATGCTTGCCGACGAATTAGCTGTCTACCCTGATGGTCAAAGGGCCGGCCTGATTCTGTGGGGACTTGAAGGCGAGATCGTGATGCTAGAGGTATACGATAATCAGCCGGGGTCGTCACATCGTTTTCCAGATGAGTCCAACTTATACACTTGGGAAGATCTGGGACGTAGAGATTTGCAACACTCAAAAAGAGCGAACGGTGACAATAGCAGCGTCGGCCACTGCCGGGCGTCGGGGTGCAAATGATATGGAAAATTTGACGGTCGCGTGGACGACTGTTGCTTTCTGAGTGGAGGCATACGTAACTGTCGAAACATCGCGTGAGCACTCATTGACTCGCTCCGACAAACGGTCCTCAATGGAAATCATGCGAAACAGTTTCAGCTTTCGTGACGAACAGCGGCAATACGCGCTCGGCTTTCACTGAGATCACATTGTCCTGATTTTGCAGAATTCCTTCGATCGCAAGAAACTTTTCCGACGCTAGTAGCAGGCGGTTGCTGTGAAACAAATCAGGCGCGATGATCGCGTTGGCCACTCCTGTTTCATCTTCCAGGCTAAGAAAAACGAAACCTTTCGCGGTTCCGGGACGCTGGCGCACGATCACGCAGCCTCCGATGCGCAGCCGCTTGCCGTTTGGGATATCGCGAAGTTCGCTGGCGCGGCGAATGCCCATGGCAGTGAGCCAGTCGCGGCGGTAAGCCATGGGATGCGGTCCCACAGTGAGGCCGGTACCGCGGAAGTCGGCAACCAGCCGCTCTTCATTGTTCATG
>JBAWBG010000014.1:0-2539 GCA_049589695.1 Candidatus Sulfotelmatobacter sp.
TCATAGTAGCTCGGCTGCCAAATCTCGTGCGCAAATCCCAACTCCTTTTTGGCCCGAAAGGAAAATCCTCCTTTCATCAGCTGCATCGATCGTTCCAGAGTTTCAACAGGAGTGATCAACAAATGAAAATGATCCGGCATGACCACAAATTCATGCAGCAGATATTTTCCTTGCCAGCGATAGTGACCGAGAACATCGACAAACAGACCAGCCATTCTGTCTGACTGAAGAATATTCCGCTTCTGAAATGTGGAAGCGGTGATGAAGTAGCAACCGTTTCCAGTATTGCCTCGCCGGGGAGCGGCCATGAATGCACCTCAGCGGCTAAAGCCGCTCGCACTCTCGCCACTGTATCGCAGCGCCAAAGGCGCCGCGCCACCCAAAGGCAGGAAATCTTCTTCAGCTTCCAATTTGGAACCACGCTAGAATGATTGCAGATAAACAGATAGTCCGCGCCAGCAGCAATGCCTTTCAACGACCCTAAAGTATTAGTTGAAATCAGGCGGGTGGCCCGGGTCTGCATACTCCCATGTCTCGCAAAAACAGCGAGACATGGGCACCCCATTTCACGGGCCTACATCGTAAAACCATCCGATCACGCCGCCGGCGGCCGAATCGTCATCACTAAAATGTCGGCGGGTGGCCCACCCTTCGCGCCTTTCGAAGGGTGGGATTTCCAAGTGTCCGCAGCATAATCTTTCGTCCCGATTCTGCACGCACCTACTGAAATTGCCGCTCAAATCTCTTGCCATCTCCAGTACCGTCACCCAAACTCGACCCAGGGCCCGTGGTGTAATGGAAACACGGCACTCTGTCACAGTCGCAAATGCGGGTTCGAATCCCGCCGGGTCCATTCTCCCTTTTGTGGAGGAGAAATTGACGAGGAGAGAACGCAGAGATAATCTCCTTAAGTAACTTGACACTGCGGACTGCTTCGCCAATACTGAAATAGACAGAGTGCTTACACCACGAGATTTTCACAATGGCTCCGGCTTTCGGGGCCATTCTTATTGGGCAAATTCTTTTTCCTAACTGGATTCAACCCGACACTCTACCCGCCGCCGCCCCAGCAGTATTAAGCTCATAATCAGCTTGAGGAGCGCACATGCCAACCCCCAATGATGTTCTCAAAGACCGTCTTTCCCGATCGAACGAAGTTAAAATTACTGTAACCGGCAGAAAGTCAGGACGCGCCATCTCGATCACGGTTTGGTTCGTGTTGGAGGGCAACACGTTGTATCTCTTGCCCGTTAAGGGCTCAGAGACGCAGTGGTACAAGAACATGCTCAAGAAACCAACAATTCGCATCAAAGCAGATGGCGCGGAGACCGAATTAAAAGTCGTTCCCGTTACCGATGCCGCAAAGGTGTCATCCGTGGTCGAGAAATTCCGCGGCAAATATGGCCCCAATGACGTGAAAAAATACTATTCGAAGCTCGACGTCGCTGTCGTGGCTCATCTCGACTGATTCGTGACTGACACGCCAATTTATAACGAACCGAAATTAAGTTAGGAGCAGCAATGCAAAAACGCAAACTTGGAAAAAGCAATCTGGAAGTATCAGCCATTGGCCTCGGCTGCATGGGCATGAGTTTCTCCTACGGCCCGCCCAAAGATAAAAAAGAGATGACTGCGCTGCTTCACGCCGCCGTCGATCGCGGCATCACATTTTTTGATACCGCCGAAGTCTATGGCCCTTTCACAAACGAAGAGCTTGTCGGCGAAGCCCTCGCTCCATTTCGTGGCAAAGTCGTGATCGCCACCAAGTTCGGGTTCGATCTAAGCGGCAGCGATAATCGCCCGGGTGTGGCCGGCGTCAACAGCCAGCCCGCCCACATCAAGCAGGCCGTCGAAGGCTCGCTCAAGCGTCTCAAGGTCGATACCATCGACTTGCTCTATCAGCATCGGGTTGACCCGAACGTCCCCATCGAAGACGTTGCCGGTGCGGTGAAAGAACTGATTCAAGCCGGCAAGGTCAAACACTTCGGCCTCTCCGAAGCCGGCGTAAAGACGATTCGTCGCGCCCACGCCATCCAGCCGCTCACCGCTCTCCAGAGCGAATACTCGCTGTGGACTAGAACTCCCGAAAGGGAAGTGATACCTGCTCTCGAGGAACTAGGAATCGGTCTCGTCCCCTACAGCCCCCTCGGCAAAGGTTTCCTTACCGGCAAGATCAACGAAAACACCACCTTCGACAGTTCCGATTTCCGCAGCACCCTCCCCCGCTTCACGCCGGAAGCTCTGAAGGCCAATCAGGCATTGATTGATCTGCTCGGCAGCATCGCGAAACGGAAGAAAGCCACTCCTGCTCAGATCGCCCTCGCCTGGCTCCTGGCGCAAAAGCCCTGGATCGCTCCCATCCCCGGCACGACGAAGCTTAACCGCCTCGAAGAAAATATCGCAGCAGTGGCCGTCGAAATGACCCCCGACGACCTGCGCGAAATCGACAGCGCCGCCTCAAAAATCAAAGTAGAAGGCGCTCGCTACCCGGAACGCATGGAGAAAATGACCGGCCTCTAATCGCCGGCAGCACATTCAC
>JBAWBG010000015.1:0-4694 GCA_049589695.1 Candidatus Sulfotelmatobacter sp.
ACATCCAGCCCATGAGGATGCCCCAAAGCGAGCATGGCCTGGTGCAGATACGGCAATCCCGCGGCAATGGCGCTTCCCGTCCCGCCGCAGCCGACCACAGTGACCTGAACCTTCTTCTGCAGCAGCACACTGGGAATCTCATGGTCGATTTTCGCGGGGATTGTCGTTTCGATAGGTGTGGTCATCGTTCCTCACGAATTCCGCGAGCGTCTGCGGCAACTTCACCAGGTACTTCGCTGGAAACGCTTTTTGTCCCGCGAGGGATTGCCACATTGCCAGGAAGCCCCCGCGAAACCGGACATGTTTGCGAACGCCGGAGGCGTGCGTGAATTCACTCTGGAAGAACGACTCCTCCCACAGGTCAATGGCGGCAACCGATTTCTCCTGGGGAATCTTCATGCTCCCGGTGCAGCACACGCCGTTGTCATAGCAGTTCCAATAGGGCGCCATGCACAGCTTGGATTCTGCCGTTGGCCGCTCGCCTTTGGCGAGCGCGCGAATCCACAAATGAGATCCGCACGCCTTGAACAGCAAGGGCGGGTGGGGATAGAGCTTGCCATTCATGCTGGTCAAGACACGATCGTTGCTGTGGTCGCTGAAGAACATGGTTCGCTCGCACGCTGGACTCCACCACACAATCATCTCTGCCGTGCGTACCAGTACGCGCGCTGGCAAGATCTCGGCTGGAACTGATCTTCCCAAACCGGCCATCAGGTCGAGCAGCATCG
The DNA here is from genome assembly GCA_049589695.1 of Candidatus Sulfotelmatobacter sp. GTDB lineage: Bacteria > Acidobacteriota > Terriglobia > Terriglobales > Acidobacteriaceae > Sulfotelmatobacter. The sequence continues at coordinate 729 of JBAWBG010000015.1, forward strand.
GTGGCGTCATCAACTGGCCTTCCGCCAGTCGTGCCACCTCGCCGTCATGCATCACTTCATGGAGAGTTACAAAGGGATGGCCATACGGGTAGCCTTCATAGCTGCTCTTCCCGTACACCAGCAGGGCCCGGCTCAACCGGAAGTCCTGACTCGAGCCGATGATCACGGAGATATTCATCGTAGAGGTCCCTCACGAGTTCGACGATTTTCGTAGCGGAGGCCAGCGAACGAAGCATCGCGCCAGCGTGATCGAAAACTCGCCGCACTTCTTCATCTAGTTCTTTGTTTGTGTTATCGAAGTGAATTGGGAGCGCCACATTCGGCTGGCAAGGGCCGTTTTCGCCCATGTGCTGCGCCTCCTCATCGAAGCAAGCGTTGATCGCATCGTTTTCGTACCAAGTGATGAGACATCCAGGCCGGGAGTACTCGGCATCGGCGAGCCAATCGCCAATGCCGGGAACGTCCTTCTCAGTGATCTGACCGGGCCACGCGTGCTCGTGCCCGTGACCATGGGTATCCATCTCAAGAACGTGCCGGATGAGTTCGCGAGTCACCGTTGTATGCGGCTGGATTTCCTGAAGAAGCGTTCTCGCTCTTCTGTATTTCAGAGTCTCAGAATGCCTCTTGATACAGGCGGGGATTTCCATATCGACTTCGCGATAGGTCGATGCTTCCAACTCCTCTTCCCTGAGATCCTCCATCCACGTCTCGGCGTGCTCTTGCGCATCGACGTAGTCGTACACGCGCATCCATTTGTACAGGTTGGTGACAAAGACCTGATAAAAAGCAGGTGGCAGAAGAGGATGTTCGGCTTCGAGGCGGGCGAGAGTCGCACCTATTGGAACGGAAGCGGCGGCCTCGTAGTCACCGATCAGATACAAATGATCGGCCCGTGCTTCTCTTTCTGCTTCCACCTGATCTCGCTCCTGCTCCGTCAGATCGAACAGACTGTCCGTAATTCGCAGATCGCCAACCCAGACTCTCTTCGCGTCGGCGGAGCGGTTCCGCGAGCAAAACCTCCGGAATCCGCGTTCGACAAAGTCCACCGCGCTCCCCGACCAGTCATCGGGATGGCAAATTCCCAACCGCAACAGGCTCATTCCCATAACAGCGGCCGGCCCTTCATCCCATCTCATGCAGTACCGCGATCGAATTCCCTTGAGCTTAAGGAAGGTGACGACCTGCGGCAGCCCAATCACACGAGCGGCGGAATCACCGTGCCCGCGGGCGGTAAGTATCGATCTCCGAGCTCGGCTCCGTCTTGAGCGTATTTGAGCGAGTCGAACGCCTTGCCGAGAATTTCCCCGACTTTGAATGCTTCTGGACATTGCTTCAATTGCTCCACGATGGGATCCTTCGTATTGACACGGGCATTCTCAGCTTCTTCCAACGCGCGCATGACTCGTATCGTGTTCTTATGGGCGGTTCGAGAGGATGCAGCAGCAAGCTTCCTGCGATTCACGGAAGTACCTTTATCCTAAACATTTTGAGTTGTATAGCGTCTAATGTTCACATGTCGTCTAGTGGAGGTCGTGAATTCAGCGATGAATTTGTGACACAGGAACTGGACCAAGTGCATCCGCAGGATGCGTATTACTATCTCGTCACGAAAACGGAGTCAAACGTGCGAACACATAAGCGCTTGGCTGTAACGGTATGGGTGATTCTGGGCCTAATGGCATCCGAGCTATCTGTCGCTCAGTCCTCGACGGGTTCGGCAGCAGAGATAGGTCATGCAGAAAGTGCGCCGCCGGGATTGCATGACTTCGATTTCTTAGTGGGACGCTGGCAAGTCCATCATCGAAAGCTGAAGCATCGCCTCGTCAACAGTCACGAGTGGATCGAATTCGAAGGGACTTTATTCAACCAGCCTCTGATGGGTGGCTACGCTAATGTCGACGACACCGTGTTCGAGGTTCCGCTCGGCACTTATCGCGGTGTGGCTCCGCGATCGTTCGACGCCAAGTCGGGGCAATGGTCGATCTGGTGGATGGACAGTAGGAAGCCCCTCGCGCCCATAGGCCCGCCCGTGATAGGCAGTTTCCACAATGGCGTAGGAACTTTCTATGCGAACGACGATACCGAAGACGGGAAACCAGTCCGCACAAGATTCATATGGTCTGAGATCACGCCAACATCATGTCACTGGGAGCAGGCAGAATCACCCGATGGCGGAAAAACCTGGGAAACGGATTGGATCCAGGACCTCAAACGAGTGCAATAGCTGACTGTTCAGAGTCTTGGTGGTCATCTCACCGGGCGTGGAAAGATAAAAGGATGGCAGAGCCCCCAGTCTTGTATGACAACTATGACTGATATTCGAAGAACCTGTTGCTTGACTCATGCTAAGAGGCTGGTTGCCTGAACTGTCAGAAGATCCAAGTCAGAGCACTCTGCGGGAGCGGTGTACCACATTGCACCATCTCCTCGCATCTTCTCCTGCGGTTGGTCAAGATAACCCTTGTTAGAAATCTGAAGTTGTTCATGAGGAACTCCAGGTTATTAACCTTTGGCTCCGATCGCCCGAACAAACTTGTAGACCAGCTTACCCGCGACCGTTTCAGGTCCCTCAATCGCAGCCGTAGCTATTTCTGGATACAAGTGCGTGTACGTCTCTCTGACCTGTTCAGGGGTCATCGCTGGTGTAGTGTCGGGCAGTTTGACTCCGTTGTAGATAAATTCTCGTTCCAGGCGATGCACTTCCATGACGACTCCTTTCCAAAATGATCTGTAAGCACAACAGGACCGCGGATTTCACTCGTCGTTCTTCGCTTCAAGGTCGAACAGGCTTCCGGTACTCGCGCCAGCGCCGCCGCCAGCAGCGCCAGCAGTCGATGGCTGGGTATGCTCGGTGGTTAATGCTGAATCATCTGAGCTTTCTTTCGTGACGCACTCTGTCTGTACTTTCGCTGTACTTGGAGTCGCATTCTTGCTGGATTGCGATTTCGAGTTCGTTGGCTTTCTGGCGGCTTCTCTGGCTGCTTTGGCAGCAGCGTCCATCTGTTCTTTCACGCTCTTCAGGGTTGAGGACAGCCCCAAGTGAGTCTCCACAAAGTCGACCAACTGTTGTGGCAGTTGCTCGTCAAGCTCTTTGGGAGTGCCGGTGGCGCGCAACGGCGTAGTCAGCGCGGCATCATCATCCCGGTGATCGGATTTCACTGGCTTTGGGATGATGTTGACGGAAATCTGTTCGTCGCTCACGCGCGACAAGGTGAGAAGCAAGATTCGTTGCGCAAGCAGCGGCATCAATTCTTGAAACATGGCCTTTTACTCCTTAAACGGGAAGGCAGGTCTCCGACCTCACAATTCCCCGAAAAATTTGGGGATTATGCCTTCCGACTGAATACCTGGAGTCCCTGTAAGGCCTTGTAGAAACAGCGTGATACGCGAGGCCTCTTGCCTGCGCGCACAGCGATGGCGCATAATCCCCCAAGAAAGTTGGGGGAATATGTAATGCCAGGACCTTATAAAGAAACAGCCCGACGGCTCCATGAAATCGCCCAATCCCAGCAGGGCTTCTTCACCACCAAACAAGCCACGCGATCGGGGTTCGCCGAGAAGACGCACTCCTACCACGTGAACGCCGGAAACTGGATTCGTGAGCACCGCGGGATCTACCGCCTTGCCGATTTTCCGGCTCCGGAGCGTCCGCACCTGATGCTCTGGTATCTCTGGTCCCAAAATCGGCAAGAAGTGCCGGAAGGCGCCTACAGCCATGACACGGCTCTCAGTCTTCATGAACTATCCGACGTCATGCCTTCGAAGCTGCACATGACCGTGCCGAGAAAGTTTCGCCGGAACAGCACGATTCCGGAGATCCTGGTGCTTCACCGGGCACCCCTCGACCCCGGCGAAGTTCAGGACATGCACGGGATCCGCGTGACGCGTCCGCTCAGAACCATCGTGGATCTGCTGCGCAGCGGACACGTGGACCGGAGCCAACTGAAGCTAGCCGTCGACGAAGCC
>JBAWBG010000016.1:0-10754 GCA_049589695.1 Candidatus Sulfotelmatobacter sp.
AATGAAATTGCGCCTGCGCCGCATATTAACCTCAAATATAACTTCGATCGATCTTCGGCTCGTCCCTTTGCTACAGCGCCGACCTTATAGACCGCAGCTGCGCTCAACTCTATTCTGTAGTTGAGCACCTTTTATACGTTTTATACGTTGACAACGGGTTTGAGGCTGGGTCTGTCATCATAAATATGAGAATCGCGCAGGTAGCACCGCTTTTTGAAAGCGTTCCGCCGGTTTTGTATGGAGGTACCGAGCGGGTTGTATCGTGGCTTACGGAGGAACTTGTGCGTTTGGGTCATGAAGTCACGCTGTTCGCCAGCGGTGATTCTGTAACAAACGCCAGGCTTGTGCCTGTCTGCCCGAGAGCGTTGCGGCATGCCCAATGCCAGGATCCCATGGCGCATCACGTGGTCATGACCGAGCATGTATTTCGAGAGGCCGCAAACTTCGACTTGATTCATTTCCATCTCGACTATGTTCACTTTCCGCTGGCCCGTCGCTTCGAAGTTCCTTGTCTAACTACGCAGCACGGAAGATTGGATATTCCGGATCTCATTCCTATCTTTCAGAACTTTCGCGAAATGCCGTTGGTGTCCATTTCAGATGCGCAGCGAACTCCTGTGCCATGGGCCAACTGGCACGGTACGGTGCTCCACGGAATGCCTCGCCGATTGCTCAAGGGCAAAAACGGAGACGGAGATTATTTAGCGTTCCTTGGGCGAGTCTCGCCGGAGAAGGGCTTGGATGAGGCCATCGAGATTGCCTGCCGCGCCGGCATGCGATTGAAAATTGCGGCGAAGGTGGACCACGCGGATTCGGAGTACTTTGAGAATAAGATCAAGCCGCTGCTAAAAAAACCCCGCGTTGATTTCATCGGCGAGATTGGGCATAACGAGAAGAATGATTTTCTCGGAGACGCCGCCGCTTTCCTCTTTCCGATCCAGTGGCCAGAGCCTTTCGGGATCGTAATGATCGAAGCACTGGCCTGCGGAACGCCGGTCATCGCTTATCGTCGTGGGTCGGTCCCTGAGGTTATCGAGGACGGAGTAACAGGTTTTATCGTTGCCGATGTGGATGGCGCAGTAGATGCGTTAGAAAACCTGGAACAAGTCGACCGTCGGGCTTGCCGCAAGCATTTCGAGCAACATTTTTCCGATGAACGAATGGCCGCCGAGTATTTGGCCATTTATCAGAAACTGGTTCAAGAAGAGCCAACTACAATCACTCTCGACGATGGAGTTATGAGTTGGACGGATCTGCTACCCAACACTACTACATAGCGACTTCACAGTCGCCAATCGATGATCGCGCGCGCGTTCTCAAATACGGCCGGACCTTTCTGGTGTTCGACCGCCTTGGGGACTTGCAGACTACCGGCATGGGCGAGCAGGGACTCTTCTTTGAAGATACCCGGCACCTATCAGAACTCGTTATTCTTCTGTGGGGGACGCGTCCCTTGCTTCTCAGTTCGAACGTGGAGACAAGTAATTTTCTCTTCACCGGAGATCTGGCCAATCTTGACGTCTCACGCAACAACGAAGTCGTGGTGCCGCGTGGAACCCTGCACGTACTGCGCTCGAGATTTCTCTGGAGCAACACTTGCTTCGAGGAGATCGAATTTGTCAATCATGGGTTATCGGACCTAGTAGTTCCGTTCCGGACGACATTCGAGGCCGATTTCGCCGATATTTTCGAAGTGCGCGGAATGCACCGGCCCCGCAAAGGCAAACATCTACCCGCGGAAATGGGAGAAAATTCTGTTCTGCTGTCGTATGAAGGGCTGGACCATACGATACGCCAGACCAGGATCGAATGGGATGGTTCGCCTCATCATTCGACGGAGCGGGATTTGGATTATGAAGTCCGGCTGCGTCCGAAAGAGAGAGCCAGCTTTCGCCTTTCGATATCATGCGATTCGAATGTAAAGGTGCAGGCCAACGGCTATTCCCGAGCCATGACTGCTGCCCGGGAAGAGCTGGACCGGGTAGGTGCGTCTTTTCCCAGAATGTACAGTTCAAATTCGCGCTTCAATGATTGGATCAACCGTTCCTTCTCCGATGTGCAGATGATGGTGGTGGGAAATCCGGAGAAAGATTATCCCTACGCTGGTGTGCCGTGGTTTGGCACGGTCTTCGGCAGGGACGGAATCATCACAGCGTTGCAGGCGCTCTGGCTGAATCCAGAAATAGCCAGAGGCGTTCTGGAATGTCTGGCCTCGACGCAGGCCGATCTCGTGGATGAAGCGAGTGAGGCGGAGCCAGGAAAGATACTGCACGAAATGCGCTGTGGAGAAATGGCAGCGCTTGGCGAAGTGCCGTTCGGCCGCTATTACGGAAGCGTCGATGCGACGCCACTTTTCATCATGCTGGCCCGCGCCTATTGCGAGCGAACCGCGGATTACAATTTTATCCAGCGTCTTTGGCCGAACATCGACCGCGCGCTGAAATGGATTGACGAATTCGGCGACATCGATGGCGACGGCTTTGTGGAATACAAACAGCGGTCCGCCAAAGGCCTTGTCCAGCAGGGCTGGAAGGACTCCAATGACTCCATTTTCCACGCCGATGGAACAATTGCCAAAGCTCCGATCGCCCTCTGCGAAGTACAGGGATATGTTTATGCGGCAAAACTTGCCGCCGCTTATTTGTGCCGTTTTACCGCTGGCTCCCACAAGGCAGCTGCGCTGGAGATAGAAGCAGAAAACCTGCGGGCGAAATTCGAAGAACAATTCTGGTGTGAGGATCTTTCTACCTACGCCTTGGCGCTCGATGGCCAGAAGCAGCCTTGCCAGGTTCGCACCTCGAATGCGGGGCATTGCCTCTATACGGGCATCGCATCCCCGGATCGCGCCGAGAGGGTCGCCGAAACGTTATTCCATCCAGATTCCTTCGCGGGCTGGGGACTTCGCACGGTGGCTGCGAGCGAAGCTCGTTACAATCCTCTTTCTTATCACAACGGATCAGTCTGGCCCCACGATAACTCGCTCATCGCATGTGGTCTGGCGAAGTATGGATACAAGGAATTTGCGGGCCGAATATTCATGGCTCTGCTCGATCTGAGCAGCATGGTCGATTTGCACCGCTTGCCAGAACTTTTTTGCGGGATCGGCCGCCGTGTGGGAGAGGGTCCCACACTTTATCCCGTCGCCTGCTCGCCCCAGGCCTGGGCAGCCGCCGCTCCCTTTCTGATCCTGCAAGCCTGTCTCGGCATCTCCATCGATGCGGAACGCAAGCGAATCGTCTTTGATGATCCCTATCTGCCGGAAGGAATTCCAACCCTTGCCATTAAGGATCTTCGTTGCGGCGGTATCAGCGTCGATTTATTTCTTGAACGAAGAGAAAATTCCGTCCTCGTACATAAAGGCGAGACACTGAGCGCGATCGAAATTGTAACGATCGTCTCCTGACCGCCGCTTCCAAAGGTCGCCGACATCAATTCCCTCAATGCAGCCTTAGGGCATCATTCGCCACATCCTACGGGCTCCCGTCGATTGCTCCGCCTTCGTGCGACGGTAATACTTGATGGGAGAGGAGAAACCTATGGAAAAGATGAGGACTCTAACGAGCCGCTTCGCGCTAATTGCGTCAATTACCCTGTTACCCATCGCTATGATCGGTCAGACTAATTCGATGTCTGCGGGTTCATCAAACAGCAGCAGTGTGAGCGCTAGCGACAAGAAGTTTGTCCGCGAGGCCGCTGAAGGCGGAATGGCGGAAGTGGAACTTGGAAAGCTGGCAACAGAAAAAGCATCCAGTCCCGAGGTTAAGAAATTTGGCCAACGCATGGTGGACGACCATAGCAAAGCTAACGATCAGTTAAAAGAAGTTGCGAGCAGCCAAGGCATTACGCTTCCCAGCAAGTTGAGTGCCAAAGATGAGATGACAAAGGAACGCTTATCAAAACTCAGCGGCGAGCAATTCGACAAGGCTTACATGTCGGATATGGTGAAGGATCACACGCAGGACGTCGCTGATTTTGAACAGGAAGCAACATCTGGCAGCGATCCGGCTGTAAAAGAGTTTGTTGAGAAGACCCTTCCCGTGCTGAAGAGTCATCTGCGCGAGGCCAAGCAAATAGCGCCGACAACTTCCGCCAGCGCAAGCAAAATGCAGGGTGATTAACAACTTCTCACCCTTATCGCTCCTCCGCGCGGACGAATATCGGCGGCTCGGAGGGGCGAATCCTTAATAAGCGCCACGCGCTATGGCAAGAAAAAGATCTACTCCGGTTTCCGCGAAACAATCAGCCGATCGAGTTGCTGCCGGAAGTATTCTTGCTCAAAGCTTTAGAAGATAAATTCCCAGGGATCCGCTTACCCATTGTCCACCTTATCTTCTGCTTGGGCTTTACGACGGAGAGGGCCTGCTCGATCATATCGGCTTTACATCAAGCTTTAGTTCCGAGCAGCGGCAGGAGCTGAAAAAGATCGTCGAGCCTCTCGTTGGTGGTGGCGGTTTCACCGGACACGCCCCGGGTGCCCCAAGCCGTTGGAGCACCAAGCGCTCCACCGAATGGCAGCCGCTCAAACCGAAGCTGGTCGCGGAGGTTCGTTATGATCATTTTTCCGGAGGACGTTTCCGTCACGGCACCAAATTCCTCCGTTGGCGTCCTGAGAAAAAGCCTCGAGACTGTACTTTTAACCAACTGGAACAGCTCCCCTCGAAACTGCGGAAAATATTGTGAATACCACCCATCGGATCAGCGGACCAAACTGCCAAGGAAGATTTCATTCAGCCCTGATTCTTCCAGTGGTACGATATCGCCTGCCCTAGGATTCCAGACGCTGGGCCTACACTTCTGGACTAGCAATGACGAGATCCGCGCACTCTGTTGCCTCGCCCCGAGTTATTTGCATTGAGGACTTCCGGCCCATCGCACGTCAAAGAGTGCCGAAATCTGTATTCGATTATCTCGACGGCGGAGCTGAGGGCGAGGTTACGCTGCGTGAGAATTGCCGCATCTTCAACGACGTCACTTTCCGACCGCGTCACGCGGTCGCGGTCGCGAACTGTAGTTTGTGTACGCGCGTTTTAGGCTTTGATCTTTCTCTTCCCTTTCTGCTCGCTCCCGTCGGTTACAGCCGCCTTATGCATCCGGGGGGCGAAGTAGCAGCCGCACGAGCCGCGGGCAAGGCGGGGACGGGATACATTCTCTCGACCATTTCCGGGCACAAAATGGAAGATGTGAGAGCTGCTTCCAGTGGACCCGTTTTTTACCAGCTCTATCTGATGGGCGGTCGCGGCGCCGGCGAGGCTGCGATTGAAAGAGCTCGTGTCGCGGGTTTCAATGCACTCGTCGTCACCATCGATACGCCGGTGTCTGGCATTCGCGAGCGGGATTATCGCAATGGCATGAAGGAACTAATCAGCGGCGGCCCGTTCGAGAAGATTCCCTTTCTTCCTCAAATCCTCTCGCGTCCCAGATGGCTTTTTAAATTTCTGATGGATGGCGGTCTGCCTGGATTACCGAATGTGATTGTGCCGGGCAAGGGGCCGATGCCCTTGGTCGATATTAATGCTGCCCTGGCCGAATCCGCGGTCACCTGGGCGGATCTGCGATGGATTAGAGCAGTATGGAAGGGTCCAATCGTTATCAAGGGCGTACTGACGGCCGATGATGCTAGGCGCTCGATTGATGAAGGCGCCGCGGCGATTTCGGTTTCGAATCACGGCGGCCGGCAGCTCGATGGAGTTCCGGCTTCCTTGCGAGCCTTGCCTGAAGTTGTGGAAGCAGTGCAAGGCCGCATCGAAGTGTTGATGGATGGTGGTATTCGTCGCGGTACTGACATTGCCAAAGCTCTCTGCATGGGAGCGCGCGCGGTGCTGTGCGGACGCGCTTACGCTTATGGCTTGGCAGCTGCCGGAGAGGCTGGCGTCGATCGTGCCATCGAGATACTACGCGTCGATCTGGAACGAACTTTGCGCCTTCTTGGGTGCTCCTCGGTCACCGAATTGGATCGCTCTTACATAAACGTACCCAAGAGCTGGGAAACGAATTGATCGCATTTTGAACGAAGTAACAGCATTGCATTTCGCGGGCTCGATCTCCGCAGCCAGAACATTTCATTCGCCAGGAGGCTGTAAATGCAGTGGACCCAGATCTACAATCCTCTCGGCCATTGGTGGCTCTCCACGCTGGTGGCGGCACTTCCCATTATTGTTCTTTTCGGTTTGCTCGCCGGTCTCAAAGTAAAGCCGCACTGGTGCGCCATTGCCGGAGCAACAACCGCCGTCCTGGTGGCAATTATTGTTTTCAAAATGCCTCCCATTTTGGCGGCCCTCAGCTTCGGCTACGGTGTAGCCTTCGGAGTCTTAAAAATTGCCTGGATCGTTCTGGCTGCGGTGTACCTCTACGACATTTCGGTTGAAACCGGCCAATTTGAAATTATGAAAGAATCAGTGGCCGGAATCACTGCCGACCGCCGGCTGCAAGTGTTGCTGGTGGCTTTTTGTTTTGGCGCCTTCATTGAGGGAGCTGCCGGTTTCGGGGCACCAGTGGCGATTGCTGGCGCGTTCATGATCGGCCTTGGATTTAAGCCTTTCCACGCGGCCGCTTTGAATCTGATCGCCAATACCGCGCCCGTGGCCTGGGGAGCGATCGGAACTCCCGTTCATGCTCTCGCAGCGGTAACCGCACTACCGGAATCCGATCTCAATGCCATGATCGGACGCATCCTGCCATTCACCGCCGTCATTGTTCCTTTCTGGCTGGTGCGAACCATGGTCAACTGGCGAGATACCTTCGAGGTATCTCCCGCCATCCTGGTGGTCGGCTTTTCGTTCTCGCTCACCCAATTCTTTTGGTCGAATTACGTCGACAGCAATTTAGTTGACATCATGGGAGGCGTGGTCTCACTGACAGCTGCATTGATTTTCCTTCGTTTCTGGAAGCCAAAAAAGATTTGGCGATTTGATTATGACGATAAACCGACCGCTCCGATTGAAGCGACGGCGGAAATCAGCGATCAGCAAGGCGGCGAGTGGCCAGCCAAATCGTTCGATGGACTTGTAAAAACTCGTACCTATAGTGCTGGACAAGTGTTCAAAGCCTGGACACCCTTCGCAATCCTGTCCTTGTTTGTGTTGCTCTGGGGACTGCCCAAAGTGAAACTGGCCATGAATCAAGCGACTACTCCGGCCTTTCGAGTGGTGCTGGCGAACGGCAAAGTGCGTCCCGGTCCGCCGGGATGGGATGTACCGTACTTGAATAATGCCGTTTCGCGCTCCGCTCCGGTTGTGCCTAAGCCAACTCCCGAATCCGCGCGTTACGACTTCAACTGGCTCTCCGCTACCGGTACGGGATGCTTCTTTGCTGCAATTGTGTCCGGCTTTCTCCTCGGGCTCGGCCCGCTGCAATTGATGAAAATATTTTGGAGAACGCTGGTCCGAATGCGCCTTGCCATGATCGCCATTTCATTCATGCTGGGACTGGGATTCGTGACCCGCTACTCAGGCCTGGATGCTGTTCTCGGTTTGGCGTTCACCCGCACCGGATGGTTCTATCCGTTCTTCGGCACATTCCTGGGATGGCTGGGAGTTGCACTCACCGGGAGCGATACATCATCCAACGCATTGTTTGGCAGTCTGCAGCGAATTACTTCTCAACAACTTGGCATCGATCCCATCCTTATGTGCGCGGCCAACAGTGCGGGTGGAGTGATGGGAAAAATGGTGGACGCGCAATCAATCACAATTGCTACAGCAGCCACGGAGCAGGTCGGCAACGAAGGCGTTATCTTTCGCTTTGTGTTCTGGCACTCGGTTGCGCTGGGTTCCATCGTCGGAATCATTGTGATGCTCTACGCTTATGTGTTCCGATGGTTGGTCCCGCACGGATTAACCTTCGTGAAATAGGAAAGCAGGTGGATCATCTCACTTGGGCGGGAGAATTTCGCAAACCCGGTTTGAGGCCGCCGATGATCGCCCCATTTTCTATTCGACAGAAGGCCTACTGACGCCATCCGAGGTATTCATCGCGTCCGGCAAAGATGTGAGTAAGCTTAGCCACAATGCGGTCCTTTAACGTCGCTGGCTGCGCCTTGCCGTTCTCTGCCATAGTTTCTGTTTTCGTCTCCGCTTTGGGTTCGAGGGCGGGAGCTGCACCAGTAGCCATGAATAGTCTCCTTCGTGAAACTCAGATTTTTAGCCGGTCAGTTTATGCGCTACAAAATTTGCAAATCGCGAGTTAGGAAGCAGGGAAACCCGTAATCGACCTTAATTCTAAGAACGTTTTAATCTGTGTGGCAGATCACGAACGGCATAGCCCTGCGGGTCTGCTATCTGGTCTGTAGGCTCACGGCGGCGCTGGCTATCTGCTCCAGAGGCATCACAACATCCACGGCGCCTCGGGCAATTGCTTCTTTCGGCATTCCAAATACAACGCAGCTAGCTTCGTCCTGCGCGATGGTCGCGGCACCGGCTTCCTTCATCTCGCCGAGGCCTGCGGCGCCATCGTCTCCCATGCCAGTCATGATGATGCCAATGGCCTTGGAGCCAGCAGCGATAGCGACCGAACGAAAAAGTACATCCACACTGGGTCGATGCCGGGAAACTAGCGGCCCATCGATAATCTGGACGACAAATTCCTCCCCATTGCGATTCACCAGCATATGACGGTTACCCGGAGCAATCAGTGCCCTGCCGTTTTGAAGCCGGACGCCGTCGCGAGCCTCCTCCACCTCGATTGCACATTCCTTATTTAGCCGTTCAGCAAAGGCTCGAGTAAAGACTTCGGGCATATGCTGCACAATTACGACCGGCGGGCAATCGGTGGGCAAGGCAGCCAGAAACAGGCGCAGAGCTTCCGTTCCACCGGTCGAAGCGCCGACGGCAATTACTGCATTCGGCGGCACGGCAGAGGCGGATTTGTGCTTACGGGGCAGGAGCTCATCAACTGTCGAACGGGGCGCGGATAGCGGGCGCAGTTTCATCTGTGCTTGCGACGCACTCCAGACTGCATCTAGAAGCGTGACCGCCGACTCATGCAGGAAATCACGCACGCCCACCTTGGGCTTGGTGATCACTTCGACTGCGCCCTCTTCCAGTGCTCGAAATGCGAGTTCTGTTCCGCACGCGGCCAAGCCCGAACAAACCACCACCGGCGTTGGCATTTCCGCCATGATTTTCCGGATGAAGGTCAGCCCGTCCATCCTCGGCATTTCCAGATCCGTAATGACAACATCGGGAGATTCTTTCAGCATCTTTGCCCAGGCAATTAGTGGGTCCGCCGCAGCCTTCACGTTGATTCTGCGATCGGTGCTCAAAATGGCCTGCATGACCTGGCGAACCATGGCCGAGTCATCCACGACCAGCACTTGCAGGCCATTTCCATTCAGCGGCATCTTCAGAAGGCCTCTCGATCTGCTGTCTTGCGGTAGATGGTTGGCTCAAGGCTGCGTAGATTTGCGGAAATGCTGGTTAAGTTTTCTGCATGCCCCACGAACAGGAAACCATTGGCGATCAGATGGCGAGAAAGGCCGGCAACCACTCTGGATTTCGAAGCCGCATCAAAATAAATCAAAACATTGCGGCAAAAAATAATATCGAATGGACTTTCGCTAAGACTCGATTCCTGGTCCAGGTTCAGCCGTTGAAAATCAACCATCTGCTGGATCTCGACCTTCACTTTCATCTCGCCATCTCGGTCAGCGGTCCCGCGCAGCATAGAACTGTAAAGCAACTCAAGGGGCAACTCCTTCGCCTTCGCGATGGGATAAATACCGTTGCGGGCCTTCTCCAGCACACGGTTCGAGATATCTGTTGCCAGGATGCGCACGTCCCAACCTTCGTGCGCTGGAAGGTGCCTGGCCATCAACATCGCGATGGTATAAGGCTCCTCCCCGGAAGAGCATCCGGCGCTCCATATCCGCACCCTTTTCGTGCGCAAACTTTGTTCAGCATCCGTCCGCCAGCGCGGAAGCACGCTCTGCACCAGGAATTCAAATTGTCGGGGTTCGCGAAAGAAGCGAGTTTCATTGGTGGTGATCGCGTCGATCATCCGCTCACGCTCCTCGATTTGTGCAGGCTGCGCGACGCATTCGTAGTAGCTCTCGAGCGAAGTGATTCCCAACGTCCGAAGCCGGCGGAAGAGGCGTCCACACAACAGCGCCGTTTTTGAACTCCCCAGCCAGATACCGGTTTCGGAATAGATCAGAGTCTGGAATTTTTCGAACAACGCGGGGCTAACCGAGAGATGCGGGAACTGGTCGGGACACAGGTCAACGGGAGGGGACGTGCGCTGCGCTTTACCGCGCGCTGCTCCAGCGGACACAGCTACGCTCCAGCCTCAAAGTGTTCCTGTTTGGCCGCGGTCTCAACGGCGGAAGCATCGGCAGCGGATTCGTCGGCCACAGTCTCCGTTACCGCTAACAATTCGTCAGTGGACAGGACTTTATCGATGTCAAGAATCAAGCAAAACTTCTTGCCCAAGGCACCCATGCCAAGCAGATATTCCGTCTTAACCCGCGTACCGAATGGCGGCGCAGCCTCGATTTCGTCCGCCGAAAGTTCAATCACCTGGCTTACGGAATCGGCCAGAACACCCATCGTCAAATTCTCGCCCTGAAACATCACTTCAGTGACGATGATGCAAGAGAACTTGGAAATCTTGCTGGACGGCAATCCGAATTTCACAGCCAGATCGACGACCGGGACAACTTTACCGCGTAGGTTTGTGACACCGCGAATCCAGATCGGAGTCTTCGGCACGGTGGTGACCGTCTCGTACTCGATGATCTCCCTCACCTTAACAATACTGAT
>JBAWBG010000017.1:0-5440 GCA_049589695.1 Candidatus Sulfotelmatobacter sp.
TGTTTGGTTGGCCAAGGTGGGCCTAAGTGGGAACCCCATGGATTAAGACTTAAGACTGTGAAATTAACCTGGAGAATCCTTCGGCATAGGGAAAGAGCTGGGGCCGACAGCTGGCGCTGACTTATTCTGATATTTGTGAACCAACGTGTGATGGATATCGGGGCAGAATTCCTTCACCACAATCGTAATAGTGTCGGCCTGAACGGCTTACTCGCCCCCAACCGCATCTTACTGGTAAAGTGAGGAGAGAAGTTCTCTGGCTTGTGATGATCGAAGCGTGGAAATAATCCTGAGGCAAGTGGCAGCGACACAGCAAGTGGAAACTGACCCCAGAATCCGGCGGACGACTCGTTGAATTTCGGGATATACGAAGGCCGGCATACTGGCAGAATCGCGGAGTCTGTTTGCGAGAATGGATTGCCAACGTGCCCGGCCAACATCGCCTCGGCGACAACTTAATCAACTGGATCTGGAGCCATCATCAACTTGAAACTGAGCTATTTAGGACGCTTAGGCCTAGTGACCGTGTCGGTCTTGTCCGTTGCCGCTTTTTGCGCAAGTCAAAGCGCCCAGCCGACTCAAACATCGGGCGCACCCCAATCCACGCAGTCGCCCACGACCAGCTCTTCGAGGCAGGATAAACTCGGAACGCAACCGTCTGCCCATGCCAGTTCTCAGGATCCAAGCGGACCGGTTCAAGATACAAAGAAGAGCAAGGACGACCGGATGTTTTACGTCATGCCGAACTATTTGACGGTAGATAGTCAATCACAAGCGCAGCCAATCTCCTGGAAAGAAAAGTTCGCCATCTCCGCGAAGGGCTCCTTCGACCCCTATGAATTCACCGTCGTGGGCATTGTGGCCGGTATCCGCCAGGCGGAGAATTCCTATCCGGGGTTCGGACAGGGAGCGCAGGGATACGCGAAGCGGTATGGAACGGCTTTCGCCGATCAGGTGGATGGCAATATTATGGTGGGCGGCGTTTACCCCACGATCCTCAAATTCGATCCTCGCTATTTTCAACTGGGCAGGGGCACGCACCTGCACCGCTTTGGCTACGCCATCAGCCGCATTTTCGTCGCGCGAACGGACTCCGGGGGGCGGATGTTCAACGTCCCCGAGTTCGCCGGCAACGCAACGGCAATTGCTATTTCCAACGTCTACTATCCAGAAGCCGACCGTGGTTTTTCGCCGAGTTTGTCAGACTGGGGAACACAAATGGGCATCGACGCCTTCGGCAACGAACTGAAAGAATTTTGGCCAGATATTCACCACTACTTGCAGAAGAGACAGGAGCGCCGACTGCAGAAACAGCAGCAGAAAGCACCCAACTAACCTCCCAATCTGGACTCCACCCTTACCTGATTGCGGAGCCGGCGTGCATCCAAACGCGGATTCAAACAATCCAACCGCAAATGACTGGCCGAATTTGTGAAAAGCAGAGCAGAGAGGGCCCGGTGTGAAAATAAAATATGGATGTGGGAGGATATTTGAAAGCCATTCGATTATTTTGCATGCCGGTAGCGCTGTTCGGGATGTTATCAGCGATGTCTGTTCAAGCTCAGGAACCGGCGAGCGCGCGAGAACAATCCCGTCAAGGAACGGCGCCGTCGACGCTCGACGATGTTTTGCTTACCACTTATTCTGCGCTAACCGAGGTTTCGCAAACCCAGGATCCACCACAAACCACTACAACCCCGAATGGAAAGTCCTCGCTGCCCGACGCGCCCACGCCTGAGGTTAGCCCTTCAACTCCAAATAATCCCAATGCCCAGTCTGGTAAACAGCCCAAGAGAATTCTTGGGATCGTCCCCAATTACCGCGCGGTCAGCGCCAACGAGCATTTGCCTCCATTGGATTTTAAGGGTGCACTCTGGCTGGCAACCCAGGATACGTTCGACTACTCCGATTTTATTTTCGTGGGAGGGCTTGCGGGAATTGATATGGCTGGCAAGTCCCAGCCGTCGTTTGGGCACGGCGCCGAGGGCTACGGTAAGTACTACTGGCACGTGTTTGTCGATGGCGCCATAGAGAATTACCTGACGGAAGCGATCGTCCCGGCGGCGACGAAGGAAGACCCGAGATATTACACGTTGGGCAAAGGCGGATTCGTGAAGCGGACCAGTTATGCGGTAAGTCGCCTGTTCATCACCAGGACCAACTCGGGAGGAAGCACGTTCAATCTGTCGGAGATCGTCGGGGCCGGAGCCGCCGCGGGCATCGGCAATGCCTATTACCCGGCTGAACCCAACCCGTGGGTGAAAACCTACCAACGTTGGGGAACACAGGTGGGATTGGACGGAGTGTTCAACGTGTTAAAAGAGTTCTGGCCCGATATCGATCACGCGGTATTTCACGGAAAATACTAATTCCGCCTTAGCGATGCGGCAAATCGTTCCCCGTAGATTCCACGTCTGCAGTTAGTGAAAGATCCGCTAAAGTTCATCCTCGAGGTCTCACGGTTGACGATGCAGCACATGGGTTGCAATGTCTGGCCAGAATTCGCGAAACACATTGACGAGCGCGTCGCGCCCAATCGCGTATGCATACTTCGTCGCCAGAGCGCTCGCAGTCCGGGCGCCGCTTGGGTAATACGCGACAGAAATCCCTTGCGCCATCCCTCTTCCCAGCAATTCAGAAACGTTGAAGGTGTTGTGTCCATGATAGTCGGGTGTGACGGCGATGCGGGAGGCCGCGTAAAAGCCGCGTTTCAAAATACTGCCTTTTCCGATCGCGTAATAACGCTCATCCTGATGGAACACGCTGGGCAGCGCAAAGATGACCAGGTAGTTACCATCGGTCTTGTCGAGAAACCCCCGCCAGTAGTATCGACCGTAACCCGGAAGTCCCTGGCCGAGTTGTGGGTGGGCGACCGTCCACTCGGCGAGCGCGGACGTGATTCCTACAAAGACAAAGGAGGAATAGTCAAAACTGTTTTGCGTCGCGATCTTTAATGCGTGTTTTGGGGTGGGAGGCGGAGGCAATGCCCCGGCGCTGACCGCGCGGAAATTTGGCATTATTCCGAGGATTCGCTTGGGTTGCTGCTGACCCAATCTGGCTCCCTGGTTCGCAGGCGCCGTACTCTCTTCCTTTTTCTTTTCCTTCGTGTCGGACTGCGCTGCTTGGCCGCCAGTTGTTTCAGTCTGCGAAGCGGACGTCGGACTTGATGGCGTTGGCTGCTGGGAGACATCCGGGGGCTGAGCCTGCTGGGCGGCAGCGAGGAGCGGAAAAGTGGCGAGCAATGAAATGACAAAAAGCCTTCCCGTACCCGAAATAGACAATCATCTTCTCCTCGAAAAAGTCATGCCGCAGCGATGCGGCCGCAATTCTATTATTCTACAGGGAGTATTCGAATTGCTGACGGGAGCCTGCTGGTTTTACATTCCTTCACAACCAACGGTCTTTCCCTCTCCGGGCTAGATTCTACTTTCGGAGTACTCGGGCGGTGTGAGAGCGGGGTGCGTGCAAGTTACTATTAGAGAAGGATAAAAGATATCGTCGAGGAAACTCATGACAGAACCGACTTACGAAGAACTAAAAGCACGATTGTCCCAACTGGAAAAAGAAGTCGAGACGAAAAAGCGAAGCGGCGATCTGATTTTTAAGGTTGGCGAAAAGGGCGGAGTCAGCGTTTATGGATTGGGGCGCTTTCCCGTCACTTTGTATTACGAGCAGTGGAACCGTCTCTTGGGCGCGGCCAATGACATCAAAGCGTTCATGGAAGAGAATAAGGCCCGACTAAAGCTAAAAGAACAGGGCTGAGACGCGTCGGCAGCCGAGCGGGCGAGGGGTCGTGGTGGCCCGAAGGTTACGCTTCGCGACGAATTTACATTCGTGTGAACGGCTTCACGTTATAATACAAAGACCGTGCCGAAATACTCCATCGTCGTCCCTCTGCATAACGAGCAAGAGAATGTTACCGATCTCTACGACCGTTTGAAAGCGGTCATGGAGACCGCAGGCGAGACGTTTGAAATCGTACTGGTGGATGACGGCTCCAGCGATCACACCTTCGCGATGTTGCGCGAGATTGCGGCCGTCGATAGCCGTGTGACCGTTGTAAAACTACGCCGCAATTTCGGCCAGACGGCTGGGCTGGCCGCCGGTTTCGATCACGCGCGCGGCGAATACATCATTGCCATGGATGGCGACTTGCAGCACGATCCCGCCGACATCCCAATTTTTCTGGAGAAGATTGCTGCCGGTTACGATATTGTCAGCGGCTGGCGGAAGGTGCGCATCGACAATTTCTGGATGCGTCGCATTCCATCGCGAATTGCAAACTGGTTGATGGCGAAGTTGAGTGGCGTTGAAATTCATGATTTCGGCACTACGTTCAAAGCCTATCGCCGCGAGATTCTGGAGCAGGTGCCGCTATACGGCGAATTGCACCGCTTTATTCCGGCCTTGGCGTCGTGGTATGGCGCGTCGATTTGCGAAGTGCCCATTCGCAACGTGAATCGCGAACGCGGCATTTCACATTACGGAATTTCCCGAACCTTCCGCGTCTTCTTCGATCTCATCACCATTCGCTTTTTGCTGCGTTATCTTTCACGCCCTCTGCACTTCTTCGGAACTCTGGGAGCGCTCAGCATGTTCGGCGGTAGCGGCATCGTGGTGTGGTTGGGAGCCGAGAAGTTTCTTCGCCATGTTCCCGTCATGGGCGAGCATGGTCCACTCATGATGACCGCGATGGGCCTGCTGCTCGGCGGTTTGAATCTGCTCGCCATCGGCTTGCTTGGCGAGATGCAGGTTCGGCACTACCACGAGCCCCGGCACCGCCTTCCATATTCCGTCGACCGCGTTCTCCGTTCGCAAAACGAAGAGCACAGCGTCTCGGAATAATTTCCGTTTCTCTCTCCCTCGTTCAATTTCGTAATCTTCTGGGTATGGGCCGCGATACTGATCGCGGGGACCCGGGCACCGACTACGATCAAGGCAGGGCCGCTTGAGCCACCTTCTCGCTCGCGAGTTTCCAGGTGACTTGATCTTCCGCGCGAGCCTTCGAAAGCCCGCAACCTCCAGCGTATAATGTGCCATTTGGCTTCTCAGGAGTGTTGGTTAACATGGCTCCAACCACGCAACACGAACTGCAACTGGCCCGCCGCATGTCGCGGCTGGGTACCGAGACCGCTTTTGAAGTTCTAAACAAAGCGCGAGCGCTGGAGCGTCAGGGCAAAAGCATCATCCATCTGGAAATCGGCGAGCCGGATTTCGATACTCCGGCAAACGTGATCGAGGCTGGCGTCGACGCGCTTCACAACGGATGGACTCACTACGGCCCGTCGGCTGGTCTACCCGACCTCCGGCAGACCATCGCTGATTACGTGAGCCGAACGCGGGGAGTGAAAGTCACGCCTGATGAAGTAGTCGTCGTTCCAGGAGGAAAACCCATTATTTTCTTTACAGTCATGGCTTTAATTGATGAAGGGGATGAAGT
>JBAWBG010000018.1:0-16954 GCA_049589695.1 Candidatus Sulfotelmatobacter sp.
GGCATACTTCCCCCGGCGATCCAGGAACGCCATTGCTTCCATGCCGTCTTCTACGCTGGTAATTTGGCTATGCCGGATATTTTTCACCAAGGCCTCCCGGGCTAGGCCCACATCCGCTGCATTGTCATCCACCAACAGTAATCGCAGTCCCGATTTCATTCACTGTTCCTTTCCCCTCGCCGGAGCATTGGACCGGCAAAGTGAATTTAAAACGGGAACCAGATCCGCTTTGAGGCTCTACCCAAATTCGTCCGCCATACCGCTCGATGATTTTTTTGCAGATCGCCAGGCCGATGCCGTTGCCGGGATATTCGGTGCGTGCGTTCAAACGATGGAACACCTCGAAGACTTTCTCTGCGTTTTCCGGTGCAATTCCAATTCCGTTATCGCAGACGTCGAACCACCATTGCTCGTCCTTGTTTTCCGCCTGCACGGATATTTTCGGTGGTTCCTGGCCGCGGAATTTGATGGCGTTCCCGATCAGGTTTTGGAAAAGTTGCCCGAACTGGGTGCGGTCGCCGTGAAGCTGGGGAAGTTCGGAATAGCTGATCACCGCGCCGCTCTCTGCAATCGCTGCGGACAGGGTCTGCAAAACCTCTTGCATCACCGCATTGCAGTCGATGTTCGCATCGCTTGATCCGGAGCGGCCTACTCGCGAGAAGGCCAGCAGATCCTGAATGAGAACCTGCATTCGCATCGCCCCCTCGCTGGCATAGCCGATGAATTTGTCGGCGTCTGCGTCAAGTCTGCCGTGATAGCGTTCGGCCAGCAGTTGGGTATAGGCCGTCACCATGCGCAGCGGTTCCTGTAGATCGTGCGACGCGACATAGGCGAACTGTTCGAGATCGGCGTTTGAGCGCGCCAGTTCTTCGACTTTCCGGGCCAACTCCTCTTCGGCCTGGCGGCGGGACTGACGCAGTTGCTTTTCTTCCAAAGCGCGGCGGACAGCCTCCGGCAAACGCGCCAAGCCATCTTTCAACACATAGTCGGTGGCTCCCCGCTTGATGCAATCGACTGCGGTCATGTCGCCCACCGCGCCCGAAACCAGAATCATCGGGATATCGAGACGCTCCCGGCGAAGCACATCCAGGGCCGCCATTCCCGTCCAGTTCGGCAGATTGAAATCGGCCAGCACAATGTCAGGGCAATGGGCGCGCAGCACCTGGGTGAATCCGGCTTCGTCTTGCACAATCTGAGCGCTCACATCGAAGTTGTCTTTGCGCAATGCGCGCAGAACGAGTTCGGCATCGAGCTGATTGTCTTCCACCAGCAAGGCGCACAACTTGGCTTTCGCCGCGGCCGAGGGCGCATTTGCGAATTTAATCCCAGCGCTGCTCATTTCGCCTGACCGCCCGCTGGTTGCATCGCCCCACCGACGACGATCGGCTGATTGACCACCAGCCAATACAACCCCAATAACTTCACCATCTTGCGGAATTCAGGAAAATCGACGGGCTTCTGCAGGTAGCTATTTGCTCCCAGGTTATAGCCGATCACGCGGTCCCGTTCTTCCCTCGAAGAAGTCATCAGGATGACCGGAATCGCTTTGGTCCGCTCGTCTTCCTTTATTTGTTTAAGCACCTGCATGCCGTCGACTTTGGGCAGCTTCAAATCCAGCAGGACGATTTTGGGAGGATGGTCGAAGGAACGTTCCCCGTGAGCTCCAGTGCAAAAAAGAAAATCCAGCGCTTCCTCACCATCACGCACGACGAAGACGCGATTCGCCAGATTTTCCGAGCGCAGTGCGTGCAGGGTGAGATCCACGTCGTCCTGACTATCGTCGACCAGGAGAATATCGACTTCATTTGTGTTCATGATTGAGCTCCCACAATTGCGCTTTTATTTTCCACTTCGCCTACAGTCAGGGTTGCGTTGGCAACGGCAAGGGTAAAGAAAAAGGCAGCCCCCTTATCCAGTTCCGCCTGCGCCCAGATCCGCTCGCCATGCTTATGCACAATGCGGTGCGCAGTGGCCAGGCCAATCCCCGTCCCTTCGAAGTCTTCCGCACGATGCAAACGCTGGAACACGCCGAACAACTTGTCCATGTACTTCATATTGAAGCCGACCCCGTTGTCGCGAACCTCAATCACGACCTGGCGATTTTTCTCCCGGTGACTGATTTCGATAATGGCTCGCTCCCGGGGCCGGGTGAATTTCAGGGCATTGGCAATTAGGTTCTGAAAAACCTGCTTGATCAGCACCGGATCGCAGTTCACGAGCGGCAGGCTGGAAATCTTCCAGGTCACAGCCCTTCCCTCGGTCTCCGGCTGCAACAGGGACACAACTTCCTCAATGAGGGTGTTTAGGCTGGTAACTTGAAGGTTAACGGTGTGGCGGCCCACGCGCGCCAGATTCAGAAGTTCGTCCACCAACAAGCCCATGCGGTGCGTGCCTTCCTCAATGCGCTGCAAGTGATGCCGCGCTTCAGGATCCATCCTCGATCCGAAATCCTCGATCAGGATTCGAGAGAACCCGCCGATGTGGCGCAGTGGCGCGCGCAAATCGTGAGAGACAGAGTAGGTGAAAGCCTCCAACTCGTGATTGGCTGCCTCCAGTTGCCGTGTGCGTTGCACCACTTTCTCTTCCAGTTCGTCATTCAGTTTGCGGATTTCCCGTTCGTCGATTCTCCTTTGGGTGACATCGCGGAAGGCGACCACACCCCCACGCGATGCTCCGTCTGAGTTTTTCAACGGATTGCCGCTGGACTCGATCCAGACCCCGGTCTCGTGTTCCCTATTGCGCACATACATTTCGACCGTGCACGCCTCGCCGCGGATGGCTCGCAGCAGAGGATTTTGCTCCGGGGGAAACGGCGTGACTGTATCGGGCAAGTAAGTACCGTAGTGATCGGTCCATAGCTCGGGTGGGACATTCGCGGCTCCCATGCCAACGATCTTTGTAGCGGCTGGATTCCAGAGGACAAGTTTTCCCGTCTCATCAGCCGCGACCAGCCCCTCGCCAATGCTGTCCAGCACCGATTGCAGCATGAGCTTCTGCGTTTCCAGAGCTTGCTGCGAGCGCAGCAATTCCTCGGTTTGCCCGGCGAGCTGTTGTTCCGCTTGCTTGCGCGAAGTAACGTCCGTGTTTGCCTCCAGGACCCGCACGGGAGCGCCCGTGGAATCGCGATGCAGCACCCAAACGCTGGCTACCACTACGTGGTTGCCGTCGCGCTTCCGGTGCATCAGTTCTCCCTCCCATGTTCCGGCGCGCCTGAGTTTGTTTTCGATCAGCTCCAACGGCTCCGGGAACTGGGTTTGAAGCAACTCGTGTGAAACGCGGCCAACGGCTTCTTCGGGCGAGTACCCATACAGCTTTTCCGTACCTTTGCTCCATAAAACAATACGGCCTCGTAGATCTCGGACCATCACCTGGGCTAGATCCAAAACCTTGGCCTGTTCGCGTAAAGCGGCCTCCGCTTGTTTGCGCTCGGTGATGTCGCGGGCAATTGTTGAAGCGCCGACAATGGCGCCGCTGCCATCCCGAATTGGCGAAATCGTCACCGAAATATCAATGCGCTTGCCGTCCTTGCACACGCGGACGGTTTCGAAATGCTTCACGCTCTCGCCGCGACGGATGCGCGCCAGAATGTCGGCCTCTTCGGCGGCTAGCTCCGGCGGAAAAAGCATCAGCATCGGCTTACCCACGGCCTCTGAGGTCGAGTAGCTAAACACTTTTTCCGCGCCATGATTCCAGGCCATGATGATGCCCTGCGGATCTTTGCTGATGATGGCGTCGTCGGAGGACTCGACGATCGCCGCTAGCCGTTCGCGCATTTCCTCCGCCCGCTTCCGCTCGGTAACGTCGGCGCGGATCGCCATGTACTGCCACGGTTTGCCGTTCGCGTCGAGGAAAGGAACGATGGTTGTGTCGACCCAGTAAATCGATCCATCTTTGGCTCGGTTGCAGATTTCCCCGCGCCAGACCTGACCGTTGGCGATGCTGCGATACATCTGCTGAAAGAATTCCCTGGAATGACACCGGGAGTTAAGGATGCGGTGATTCTGACCGATCAATTCCTCCCGTGAATATTGGCTGATGGCGCAGAACTTGTCGTTGACGTAAGTGATGGTTCCCTGCACGTCGGTGGTGGCGACGATAGCGTGCTGGTCGAGAGCAAACTTTTGATCGGCGAGGTCCTTGAGCACCTGCTCTCTTTCGGCTTCGGCTTGGCGCCTCTCGTTGATTTGCTCTTCCAGCCTGCGATTCACCACCTGGAGCCCGGGCAGCGAGACCGCATTCGGAGCCACAAAGACCAGGGTCACAGCTGTAACCACGGATAAGACTGCCGTCGCTCCCTTAACGATGCCCGCCAGCAGGTAATTGCCGTGCCAGACATTCCAGATTTCCAGAAAGTGGGTTGTGCCACAGGCGAGAATGAATCCGCCGAACATCCAGAAAATCGCATTGAAAGGTAGATTTTTATTCTTTCGGATGAAATACACCAGGATGACGGGGATTGCGTAGTACGAGAGCGTGATCAAGCCATCGGAAATAACGTGCAGCCAGACGATTCCGGGGTCCCACATGTAACAGTAGCCATGCGGCATGAACCCGCTAGATCGATTCACCCAGCTGCCGGTCTTGCCAAATACCCAGAGCAAACCTGCGGCTGGCGGGGCTGCAATCCCCGCCTTGGCGATGCGAGATGCCATAGCTGTCCTCACCGTTTCTATGAATCCTCCCGCCTTTTTTCTAAAAGGGATCTGGACGAAAGTTCGCCATGCCGCGTTATGGAACTTCGTCACATACGCTATCGGCACGAACAAAATGGGCTTTAGGCGGGAACTGAATCGAAAGAGGGCTTGAGTGCGAGGAGGAACAGCGTACTTTTGAGTGCCATCTGAGGGCGGGATTAGTGTGCCCTGAGATTAGAGCTATCTAAAATTTTTTGTTTATTGACGGAGGACCGTTATCTACCCAGCCTTACCTTTATTGTCAGCCGCCTCTGCAGGAATTTCTGCCTCGTCCCAATCAAAAGAAAGCGCCCTCGCGGTGGTCTCGATGGGCTCGAGTTCGGGAATGTCTTCGGCCACGGAAGCTCCCAGTTCGGCGAACTTGCGCGCCGAAACCAGTACGCGGCTTTCCAGCGAACCGACTGCTTTGTTGTAAGACTCAACGGCGCGGTCGAGCCCGGTGCCGACGGATGTGATATGTGCGGCCAGCAGCCGCAGCCGGTCATGCAACTCTTTACCCAGAGCGCTGATCTGCTGCGCGTTGCGCGCTAGTTTTTCCTGATTCCACCCGTAGTTGATCGCCTTCAACAGAGCAATCAGCGTGGTAGGCGACGCTGGGATCACGCGGTTCAGAACTCCATGCTCGATCAGCCCCGAATCCTGTTCCAGCGCAGCGCTGAAAAATGTTTCGCCAGGGAGAAACATCACCACGAACTCGGGTGTGGCTTCAAACTGCTCCCAATATTTCTTGCCGCTGAGAGTATTCATGTGATCTCGGACCTGCCGGGCATGATTGACCAGACAAGCACGCCGCGCATCTTCGTTGGTAGTTTCGAAGGCATCCAGAAATGCCTGCAGAGGCGTCTTCGCATCCACCACTACATGCTTGCCGCCGGGCAACTTGACCACCAGGTCAGGACGCAGGCGTCCACTCTCCGTACTCACGGATTCCTGCTCGGCAAAATCGCAGTAGGAAAGCATGCCCGCGATTTCCACGACGCGGCGCAGTTGAATTTCTCCCCAGCGTCCGCGCACGTTCGGCGTACGCAATGCGCGCACCAAGTTTCCCGTCTCCGATTGCAATTCTTTCTGCGTCGTAATGAGTGACTGCACCTGAACGCGCAATTCGCCGTAAGCATCGCCGCGCGCGACTTCCATCTGCTGAATCTTTTCGTCAACTTTATTCAGCGACTCCCGGACCGGCGCCACCAGATCAGCAACCGCCTTCTGCCGGGCATCGAGATCGCCCTTCGCCTGGCTCTGAAATCGCTTGAGCGTTTCTTCGGCAACCACTAGAAAGGATGAGTTATTATTCTTCAGCGCATCAGCAGCCATGGCTTTGAATGCATTGCGCAACTCTTCGCTGGCGCGGGTGACCAGCTCGATCTTTTCGTCGCTGGTCTTTCGTTCAACCTCCAGGGCGGATTCCGCCTTCGCTTTACCCGCCACCAACTCTGTGTATCCCTGCTGAAGCCGCGCCAGACTGGCCTTTTCAGCGGCTAATTCCTTTTCCATCATAGGCAAACGAGCCTGCAAAGCGGCGCTTCGCGAGCGTAGCGCCAGCCAAGCAATCAAGCTGCCAAACAACAGGCCAATGACCCCAGCGATGCCAGGTTCCATAGCGAAGGTAACTACTCCGGGTGGATTTCAGCTTCTAGCGTAGCACCAGCGGCAACTCTGACGTTGAAGTGGAAGTCCCCCGGAACCGATGTTGAGTAGGCATAGGCATGCTAAGGGCCTCCAAAATCGTCGTGGCGCTTCTTCTGATGGCAGGGGCCGCGTCAGTCCCTCTCTCGTCTCGATTGCTGGCAGCATCCGATGAAAATCCCGCTACCGGAAAGAAGCCTACACAAACTCTGAAACCGGTGGCCGCAACCTCCCCCGAAATTCCTTTCGACAACTACGATCTTCGGGACTACGATCCTCGGGACTATGACCCGCTGGCCGAACGACTCCTTCTGTATCTGGCCAATCAAGCCCGGGCGCAAGCCGGAACAGCGGCTCTCACACTCGATGCCGGCCTGAGCCGCGCCGCGCGCCTGCATGCAGAAAAAATGCGCGCCGAGCGTCAAGTCTCCCATCAATTCCAACATGAGGCTTCCCTCGCCCAGCGCTTAGCGGCCACAACTACAACACAACTAGATCAGGAAGGCGAAAACGTCGCGTTCGATTTCGATGTCGAGAAGGGTCATCAACATCTCATGCAGTCCCCTCCGCATCGCGCCAACTTGCTCAATCCGGCCTATAACGTGGTCGGGTTGGGCGTAGTCCGCAGCGGAGACCGGCTCTACATTGTTCAGGATTTCGGCCATGCCCTCCCCAGCTATTCCCTGACAGAAGTGAAGCGGCAAATTGCGGCAGCGCTCGCCGAATCGCGACGGCAAGCCAGCCAGCATGCTCTCGCGCGAAGCGATCTCGCCAACGCAGACGACACTGCCTGTTCCATGGCGCAAGCCGACAGACTCGGCACCAAGACTGTGCAGGATCTTGCGCAGCGTTACACGGTGCTCACCTACACGAGTTTGCATCCCAGGACGCTGCCGGAGAATGCGATTCCTATCCTCTCGAGTCGTGGCCTGCGCAGCTTCTCAGTGGGAGCTTGCTATGCGCGCACGGCAACATATCCAACGGGTGTATACTGGGTGGTGTTGTCGCTGGATTAGATCTACTTTCTACTGCTTTCTACTGCGCATAAACCTTGATCCAATGATTCCGCACCTTGGGTCTCGCCTTCTTGCCGTTCTCATCAAACACAATCAGATTGGTTTCTTGCAGAGGCATGTGGCAGCCGATACAATCGCTAACCGCCTGGTGGCCCTGCTTGGGAAACATCGCCGATCCAGGCTTGTGGCAGCTTAGACAGCGGTGCGAAAACTCGGCGATATCGTGTTGCGCGGTGTGTACGTCATGGCACGTAAGGCAAGTCATGCCAGACTTCTGAAAGCACCGGCTTCGTTCGAGCATTTCAACCTGACTGCCGTGAACATCCACCGGAGCCGAAGGGTCCGCCTGCGGCAGCGTCAAGTATTTATCGAGAGCTTCGCCAGGAACATAGGAAAACGCGGGCTCGATTGAAAAACCAGCTCCCGCGTGGCACCAGGCGCACAGATCCATTTGGCGCTCGCGCGAGAATCGCACTGGATTGATAATGGCCGAACTTGTACTCGCTGGCAATTTTGCCGCGAAGCGTTGAGCGTGTTCCCGCCCCGGCCCGTGACATTTCTCACAGGTGATGCCCATAATAAATCCCGTCTTTCTGTAGCGATTAGAGGGCGGAGGAATTTGCTCGAAATAAGTTCCGTGACACTCCAGGCATCGTGGAATGATCGGCCGCCCGAAGTTGGCCGTGCCGTCGCGATATCCCGGGCTGTTCACCCAGCCCAGTTCACTCCAATAGGAAACCGGCAACTGAAAAAGATCGTCGCCTTTCCAGAACAAATACGTCTGCCCTTTTCCGCCCGAACCAATCACAAAAGCAAAACGCTCGCTGCGCGATGTAATGAACGGATCCGCGCCCTGCACCGCTGTCTGAAAAAAATCATTCCCCTTCTGCTCCATGCGGAAAAACAACTCAGGATTGGACGTTTTCATGACATTGGCATCGGCCGCAAAACTGCCAAGGATCGAGTCTTTCTCCGGCAAACTCGAGGTGAGGTAATGTGAGGTGCGGTGAAATGTTTCAACCTTGTCCTGATGGCAAGATTGGCAAGCGGCGTCGCCCACATAGTGGGACGCGAAGTCTGGGCGAGCGGCTCCCGGCACAGACGGAACGGCCGAGAGTGGCGACGAACCAGCAGCCTGACTAGCGGCCGCAACCATCATTAGCGCCAGAGCAATCGCCGCCAGACAGGAACGCTTCATATCAGCCAGCACCAATGATACTCGGGCTTTCGTTTGTTCTTCCTATCGGGCGCGACGTTTTTCTCATTCTCTGTGCTAACCTTGCCGTGCCCACCGTCTGCGGTTCCGCGCATGGAATCTTCAGCTCCAGTCCGTCTTCCGCAGGTCCATTCGAAAGATGTTCGCATCGGCACCGCCGGCTGGTCTTACAAAGATTGGGACGGTATTTTCTATCCTTCGGGCATGCAGCGCCGCAAGCAACATCCTCTGGAATATCTGGCGCGTTTCTTCGATACCACCGAAATCAACACATCGTTTTACGGACCGCTCAAGCCTGAACTGGCCAAATTGTGGTGCCGCAAAGTTGCGGCGGTGAACAAGAATTTTCTCTTCAGCGCCAAACTTTATCGCGCCTTCACCCATTCGCCCATGTCGCTACTGGAGCCTACTTCCGCAGCCAGCATCCGCCCCACGGATGAGGACGAATCCCGCACCCGCGAAGGGCTGGATGCCATAGCTAACGAAGGAATGCTGGGCGCCCTGCTCATTCAGTTCCCCGTCTCGTTCAAAAACACCTCCCTCAACCGTGAATATCTCGACCGATTGTTGCGCCAGTTCATTGAATATCCGCGCGTTGTCGAGGTCCGCCATTCCAGTTGGAACGATGCTGAAACCCTGGTCACATTCGCGCAAAAGAATGTCGGCTTCTGCAACATCGACCAACCGCTGCTCGGACGCTCGCTCGCGCCCACCGAGCACGTCACCGGCGGGATCGGCTACATCCGGCTGCATGGCCGCAACTACGAGCAGTGGTTCGATTCCGATAACCGCAACGATCGCTACAACTACCTGTACAACCGCCGCGAACTCGCTGACTGGAAAGAACGCATTCAACGCGTCGCCGAGCGCGCGCAGGCCACCTACGTAATCACCAACAATCATTTCGAGAGTAAAGCGGGCGTGAACGCGCTGGAATTGAAAGCGTTGATCAGCGGCGGGCGCGTGCTGGCTCCGCCAACGTTGATCCAGAAGTATCCGGAGTTGAAAAGGATTGCCGATCCCGAGGAAGATTCCGGAGCACTAAACTCCGTCCTCAAGTTCCGATAACACCACTAAACTTTTCCAAAGAGATTCTTGCAGGTAAGCAATCAGGAGTTGTTAAGAGAAGGTCGCAACTTCGGCCAGCGGCATGAGCAAGCGAGCAAGGCGCTCGCCGGGAGCAGAAGGTTCTCTATGCTCCCACCTTGGCGTGGTCGGACATGCGTCGCTTGTTATAACGCAACGCGACGTTCATAAATACATTCCCAAGCGAAGTTTCAAAGCAGATCATCAGCGCCTCTACATCTTCGCTGGTTTTGTCTCCCTCGGCGGAAGTCACCAGCAAAGGGGGATGCACACGAAAATGGAAGCCCTGATCGTTGAGCGCGCACACCGCATTGCCCACGACCTGGTTAGCCAGTTCAAAGATGGTTTCTTTGATTAGTCCGTCAGACTCGGGTAATTCCGCACCCGCATAGTGGCTAGCTACGCGCAGAGCGGTTTGCGGTTCAAGATCCAGAATGATCCGGCCCTCGATGTCGCCGGTAAGCGCCACCATGCCGGCCACGCCCTTGCGGCGATAGGCGTTCTCTTCCATCGAGAGGTTGCCCACTTTGGTGGTGCCCGACAGGCCTTGCGACAACACAGCGTCGGCTGCGTTGATGAAAGGCTGGATCAGTTCCATCTTCATTGCGATTAGACTCCCGCGCCGGCCCCGGTGGCCACGGCGCCGTCTTCTCCCATCACGTACTTGATCACTTCGTATAGCACTTCCGGCTTCACCGGCTTCTGCACGAAATGTCGCGCTCCGCGCTGCAAGGCAGCCACAATGTTTTCCTGATAGCCCACCGACGAGACCATGACGACGCGGGCTTCGGGGTGCGCCTGAACGATCTTCTCGGCGGCCTCGATGCCTTCCATCTGCGGCATGGTGATGTCCATGAGCACAATATCGGGATGCGTGCGGTCGAATTCACTGATCGCGGTCAGCCCGTCTCCGGCTTCGGCCGCTACCTGCCCGCCGAACGTTTCGATCATGCGGGCCAGATTCTTGCGCGCGAACACGGAATCGTCCACGATCAAGTAGCGGACCGGTTGCCCGTCCTTGCTGCGTTTTACTGGTGCAAACTGTTCCATAGCAATCTCCCCTTCTAATTTCAACATGGCAGCCTTCTGCAAGCCAGATGACTCAAGTCACATCCCGTTTCAGTAACTCCCTGTGTCCTTTAGCTGTTCCCCAATTTTGGCTTATCGCCCGGCACGGAGAGCCTTGCCCGCCCCGCCACTCTCTACATGCCCACTCCCGCGTCCACAAAGGGCCTGTAACGTCGAGGCGAGTACCTCCAGGCCCACGACCCGCGTGGCATAGCCGCGTTCGATGGCAGCCTTCGGCATTCCGAATACGACGCAAGATTCCTCACTCTGGGCAATCGTCATGCCTCCGGCTTTTTTTACTTCGCCCAGACCCTGCGCACCGTCATCGCCCATACCGGTCATTAATACAGCGACACTCATCCTGCCAAATTCTTGCGCCAGGCTATGGAATAAGACATCTACGCTCGGGCGATGACCATTGACCAGAGGCTCATCGTTGAGAACCACAACGTCCCCCATGGGCAGGCGCTTCACTGTCATGTGCCGGCTTCCCGGACAAACCAGCACGCGTCCAGCCTGCAACACGTCGCCGGATTGTGCTTCCTTCACCCGCAGAGCGCACAGCTCGTCCAGCCGTTTCGCAAACATTTCCGTGAAGCCGGATGGCATGTGTTGCACAACCAGGATTGTGCCGGGAAAGTCCGGCGGAAGTTGCGCCAGCAGAAACTCAAGCGCCTGAGGTCCTCCGGTAGAGATTCCGATTGCCACCGTTTTGGTTGGTGGCGGCCCGGACTTTGTGCTTGCGGTCTTTTCCACACGTACTGCCGCTCCCAACGTTCCAGGGCGTACAACTTTGCAATCCGCAGCGGCTTTGATTTTTGCAATCAACTGGCGCGCGGTCTCGGCCATGTGCGCCGATGCATCCTGAGGCTTGGTAACGAAATCGAAGGCTCCCAGCCCAAGTGCTTTGAATGTGATGGACGCGCCCTCGGTCGAATGCGAGCTGACCACGATCACGGGCAACGGATGTCGACGCATAATCTCTTTCAAGGTGTCGATTCCGTTCATTCCCGGCATCTGCAGGTCGAGCGTCACCACGTCGGGCCGGAGCTCTTCGATCTTTTTAAGACAGAAGGTCCCATCCATGGCGGTGCCGACGACTTCGATGGATTGATCACTCTCCAGCATCTGCGGGATCAGCTTTCGCATCAATGCCGAGTCGTCCACTACCAGCACGCGCACTTTATTCATGCTCATGCCTGCCCTCCCGCGGCGCTTAATGCCAGCCGCGCGCGGTCAGCGTGGTTCAGCAGCAACCCAAAGCTACTGACTCCCGACTGTTCAGACGTAGACCGCGAGACGTGTTCCACAACTGCGAGTAAATTTAGAATGAGCACAACTTTTCCATCCCCCAGGATTGAAGCACCATTCACCAGATCGGTCGAGAATGTCTGGTCGTCCAAAGCCTTGATCACCAATTCCTCCTCGCCCTCCAAAGCGTCCACGATCAATCCATACTTCTTCTCCCCCACCGTAATCACAAGCACGAATAGCTTTTTCGATTTTCGGTCACCATCCAGTGCAGCCCGTCGGCCCAAGCGAAGCAGAGGCAGCACCTGATTGCGCAGTTGCAAAACTTCGTAGTTATCGACCTGGTGGACTTCAGCTTCTGTAGTGCGGGCGATCTGGTTCACTGCATTCAACGGAATCGCGTACAAACGCTGTTCCACCCAGAACATCAGCGCCTTAATGATGGCGAGCGTGAGGGGCAGCTTCAATCTGAAGGTTGTGCCCTGGCGAGCACGAGTTTCTATGTGGATTGTGGCTTTAAGCCGGTGCACGACGCTTTGCACCACATCCATTCCAACCCCGCGTCCGGAAACTTCCGTGACTTCTTCAGCTGTGCTGAATCCCGGACGGAAGATGAGTTCGAGTGCCTCGGCATCGCTCAAACGGGAGGCATCCTGGGATGTAATCAATCTCAGTTCTGCGGCTTTGGCGCGAATTTTTTGCGCGTTCATGCCTCGGCCATCGTCGCTAATCTCAACCACTACTTGATTGCCTTGATGAAATGCATTCAGCCGAATCTTACCCCGCAGCGATTTGCCCAGGCTGCGTCGTTCCTCCGGCGGTTCGATGCCGTGGCTGACTGCATTCCGCACTAAATGGGTGAGCGGTTCGGCAATCGCATCGAGGATGCCTTTATCCAGATCAGTCTCTTGCCCGCTAAGTTCCAAGTCCACTTCGCGTCCGCACTGCCGCGCCACATCGCGAACCATTCGGGGAAAGCGCCGGAATAGTTGGTCGACCGGAACCATACGAATCTTCATGACTGAGCGCTGCAGATCGTTCAGCACCCGCGCCTGGAAGGCCATGGCATCGGCAAACTTCCCGCGTACTGGTTCTTTGGGATAGCGCTTGGCGAACTCATTCAGGGCTTGTTGCAACATCGATTTTCCGATGATGAGTTCTCCAACCAGGTTCAAAACGTTGTCGATGCGTCCCGCGTCCACGCGCAAGATGTTCTCTGCCATCACTGGCGCTAAAGTTTCCGGGGTTGGAGTTTGCACATCGAGTGCGGCGGATGGGGTTTGAACGGCCGCAACAGCGGTTTGCTCAATAACAGTCTGATTGCCGACGGAATCATTGTTTGCCGTGGGATCTATCGACGATGGCAACGACCGCCCATCTTCAACTTTCTTTGGGGCCTTACCGGCCTGAGCCGCGGCGATCAGAATCACGCTTACGTCGCCGGCAATCGTCGGGACGTGAGCTTTGGCGACAATCTGTTCTTCGGAATGCGAACTGCCAATTACGAATTCCACCTGCTTGGTGGCAGCGGGCGATTTTGCATTGGGCCGCACCACAATCACATGGCCAACTCCGCTGATCGCATTTTGAATCAGCTGCCGCCCGGCAATCGGCATGGTGCAGTGGGGGTCGATTTTCACCACAACGTCGTACAAAGCCAGCCCGGCGGCCTGAGCAGCAGCCATGCCGCGCTTTTCGGAATCCGTCCAGTCTTTATTTTTGTCGGAATCTTTGCCGGACTTCGCGGCCACCTCGGCAGATTTCTTCTTGCGCCGCACTCTCTTTGCCGCGGGCGCGGAAGTGAGCTCGTCGATTCGCTTCAGCAGCGCATCGGTGGCGGGCATTGCACCCCCGCCATGATATGCCGCAAGCATGGCCGCGAAAACATCCGCTGCCGCAAAAGCAATCTCCGCCAGCGCCCCGTACGCAGCGGCCGTCTCCAGAGAAAGCGCGTCTTCGAACTGGTGTGCCAGTTCACTCAGTTCCCGCAGCCCACAAGCTGCCGAATCGCCCTTCAGGGTGTGTACCGTCCGCCGGATGGAACGCACGATCTCTTCATCACCGGGAGCTTTCTCCAGCTTCAGAGATTCTTCGTTCAGCGCCTGCAGCAGTTCCTGCGAGGTTTCAAAGAAAAGCTCTCGCAGTTCCGCTCCACGCTCGTCAAGTGAATCGGTCACTCTCGCACCTCAATCCGCTGGTATGCCGTTCCACTGTCGCGGTGCACCATCTGGAATTTATCGGTCAAGCCCAGCAGGCTTTCCGCATGACCCACAAACAGATAGCCGCCGGGATTCAGGCAACGGTAAAACTTCTCCACCAGCCGTTTTTGTTCCGCCACGTCGAAATACATCATCACGTTGCGGCAGAAGATCACATCGTTGCGCTGCGGCAGATATTCCGTTTTCAGATTGTGGAAGTCGAAGTGAACCATCTCCTTCAATGCTTTCTTGACGGCATACCGTTCTCCGACTTTGTCGAAGTATCGCAGACGGAATCCGTAATCCACGGTGCTCATCTGGTGGTCGTTGTAAGCGCCTTCTTGCCCGGTACGGAGAACGGAGTAACTGATATCGCTCGCTAGAATTTCCACTCTCCACGGCGGCGGAATCAGCGGCTTGGGTAAAGCGATCTCCACCGGCAGAGGATTGCGCAGGTAGTAGTACGCCAGGCTGTCTACCGACATCATAGCCAGCGTGTAGGCTTCCTGGCCGGTCGAGCATCCGGCGCTCCATATCCGGATGGAATATTCCCTGTGGGCCTGTTTCTGCTTTAACAAATCTTCCAACACATGTTTCTGAAATAAATCGAGCTGCGCCTTGTGCCGGAAAAAACTGGTTTCGTTGACCGTGAGATTTTCCACTAGCTTGGCCAGTTCTGCCTTGCCTTCCTGGCTAATCAGCAGACGGTAATATGCGTAGAAAGAATCGACGTGGCAATCCTTCAGCCGCCGCAGCAGGCGATCCTGTAGAAAGTGAAGGCGGCGCTCGTCGAAGTGCATGCCGCACTCCTGATACACCAGGGCCTGCAGAAGCTTCAGTTCCGCCTCCGTCAAGATAGGAGCTGGTGCCGCTCCAGATGTGCTCATGCTGGTTTTCGTCCCCCGCGCCCGTAACTCACTCCGCCTCCATCCGACTGGTTGTAGAGCAAGCCTGCGACTATCACTTGGCAGCCGCCGCTCCGCGAACATCCGCTTTGGCTCGCTTGGTCTCGGCTTTACCGCTCTCTTGCAGCAGACTGGCTGGCGCCAACAATTTGTTCATATCCAGCAAAACGATCAGCCGTCCCTGCACTTTCCCCAAGCCCGTGACGCAGTTCAGCCCACCTTCCTGAAAAACCGCAGGCGGCACTTCCACATCTTCGCTGGGAATCTTCACTACTTCGGAGGCCGAATCAACGATGAGTCCGGCCAGCCTCCCCGAATGTTCCACTACCAGAATCCGGTTCCGTCGCTTGAGCTCGGTTTGTTTCTGACCAAAGCGCTTGCGCAAATCCATCACCGAGACAATTTTTCCCCGAAGGTTAATCACGCCTTCCAGATAATCCGGCGCATCCGGGACGGCAGTGATCTCCGGCACGCGCACGATTTCGTGCAGCGATGTAATCGGCACGCCATAGGTTTCGCGTCCGATCTGGAAGCCCACGATATGGAGTTCGCGACTCATCGTTGGTCGTAATCTCTCTGACTCTGATCTCCCTTAGAAACGCGATCCCGCAGTTGCCCGCCTTGCGGTTTGCGGTTTTTCTTCCGGCGCAGACGACCCCTGCGCTGAAGACTCGTCCAACGCGAAACGGTCCATGAAGTCCAGCAATCCGCGCGACATCTTCGACATCTGTTCCGCCGATGCCGCCAGTTCAGTCGACCCTGAAGTGGACTGCTGCACCAGTTCGCGCATCCGCTCCATGGCTTTCACCACGGCCTGCGCTCCCGAAGCCTGTTCTTCTACCGCTGAACTGATTTCGTGAGTGATCTCATTCAGCCGTGTAGTGGCCCGGGCAATTTGCGACGATCCGTGCGATTGTTCGTTGGTGGCCGCTCCGATCTCCTGGGCAAATTTGTAAACTTCGGTGACCACGTTCGAGATCTTGCGCAGCGCCCCATTCAACTCGCCGCCCAAGTCGAGGCCTTCATTCACAATCCCGGTGGAGCGGTCCATATTTTCGACCGCCTTGCGCGCTTCCTTCTGAATGCTTTGAATCAGTTCGGAAATCTCCTTGGTCGACTGTGCCGATTTTTCC
The DNA here is from genome assembly GCA_049589695.1 of Candidatus Sulfotelmatobacter sp. GTDB lineage: Bacteria > Acidobacteriota > Terriglobia > Terriglobales > Acidobacteriaceae > Sulfotelmatobacter. The sequence goes on from JBAWBG010000018.1 coordinate 16,194, forward strand.
GCTAGCTTGCGAACTTCGTCAGCCACTACGGCAAAACCCAAGCCATGTTCGCCGGCCCGGGCGGCTTCGATGGCTGCATTCAGCGCCAGCAAATTGGTCTGCTCCGCGAGATCGTCGATTACTTCGATAATCTTTCCAATATCGTCGGCGCGCTGTCCCAGCGCTCCGATGATTTCTCCGGAGCTTGTTATGGTGGCGTTGATGCGGTTCAATCCATCGGTCGCCTTCTCCATGGTGGCGATGCCGCTGTGTACCTCTTCCCGTGAGCGGTTTGAGATATCGAGCAGTACTTTGGCGGTATCAGCCACGCGCTGAATCGACGCCACCATCTGATCGATCGAAGCCGAAGTCTCGCTTACGCTGGAAGCCTGCACCTGCGTGCTCTTTACCATGTTCTGCACATTTACGCTCATCTCGTGCATGGTGCTGGTGACTTCATCGATGGCCGAGGAAGCCTGCAGTCCGATCTTGGCCGAATCGTCAGACGCATTCGCCACCTGTCCCGATGCGCTGGCCACTTGCGCGGAAGCGTCGCGCACACTGCGCACCAGGCGCGCCAATCCTTCGACCATGCGAGCGAACGCGTTGCCCAACGTGTCGTGCGTCGAACGCGGTTTCACTTCCACCGTAAGATCTCCGCCGGCGATCGACTCTGAAACTCCCGCCATTTCTTTCAGATAAGTAACCATCTTCGCGAAGGTGCGGGCCAGTTCTCCAATTTCGTCCTGACGGTTCACCTCGATGTTGTGTTCCAGGTCTCC
>JBAWBG010000019.1:0-18837 GCA_049589695.1 Candidatus Sulfotelmatobacter sp.
AGCGTTGGGGTCGGAGCCGTGACCGGCGCCGGATTTTCCTGCGCCGGAATTTTCGGCGGTCATTTTATTGGATAGGCTGCTGCCGGGGCCGGAGCCGTTGCCGATTCCGGAGCCACCTCCGGAGCCGCCTAGGCCGGGTTTGTCGCCACCGGAGGGAGACATGGCGAGTGACCCTTTGCCGCCAGAGCCGGGCAGGGCGCGCTCGGAGCCGGGATTGGTGGATAGGACTACTCCAGAGTTGTCGGGGCTTCCGCTTGCGGATTTGGGTGGGGCCAGGGGTGAGCCGATATCTCCGGGAGCGCCGCGGCCGATGCCGGTTCTGCCGGACCCTGAGGAGCCCGTGCCGGCTGAAGGCGGCGGAGGGATTATGTTGCTGGCGAACGAGCCGTCATTTCCGGAGCCGGTGGAATTTCGGGTGCCGTTAGAAGAACCTGCGGCTACGGACGGTGGCGGTGGGACGATGGCGGAAACGTTGGGCGACGATCCGGAATATTTTCTGAACGATCCTGATCTGAACGAACCTGAAGAGTTTGATCCTGTGTTGGCGCTCGACGGAGGCGGCGGAATCACGGTGGGTGAAGATTGAGATCGTCCGGATGAGGCGCCGAGAGATGAGGTGCCGAGGTTTGAGCGGGAGATTCCGCCGCTGGGCGGAGGCGGGATGACGTTTGTGGCGAGAGAGCGGCCGCCGGTACTGCGCGATATGGCAGCGTCTGCGGAAGTGACTGCCGGCGGGGGTGGGACGACATCCTGAGTGCCGAAAAGCTTTCCGATGATGCTGCTGACGAATGATCCGTTAGCCGGTTGAGTGGGTGGTGGAGGAACAACAGTAGGCGCGGGCAGATTGAGTTGCGCAGTGCGCTGAGTTTCGCGTGCGGGCGCCGAGACGGGCGGGGGAACGATGGCGCTGTTCATCCGCACGCGAGAGGGAGAAATTCCTCGGGTGATTGAGGAGGGCGCGGGAGCGATGATTGATCCATTGAAAGAAGGAGCGGAACGGGCTTGGTCACGGCTGACGCGCGCGGAAGCGGGAGCGATCACGACGGAGTTGAGGGATGGGGCGGCAGCGTGGGTGCGATCGCGGGAAATGTTCGGAGCGGGAGCGATGATGGCGGAATCGAGTTTGGGCGCGTAGAGAGTGTGCTCGGAAGGGACGGTGGGCGCGGGTGCGACGATTGTGTTGCTTATCCCAGGGGCGGTGCGAGCACTGTTCGAAGAAATACTAGGAGCGGGCTGGACTATGGAATTATTGAGGGCGAGGGCGGCGCGCGACTGGTCGCGGACGATGTTGGAGGGGGCGGGAGCGATCACATTCGCGGGGAGACTGGGTGCGGTGAGCGAGGAGTGCAAGCCTTCGGACGGAGGTGGTCCGGGAATGGATTTGAAGGCGAGCAGGTTCGCGACCGCGCTGATGGAAGAGGGAAGTTTAAGGTTGGGAGCATCGACAACTTTCGGCGCGAGTGAAGCGCCGCGAGCTACTCGGATGGCCTGGGTACGGTGATGAGCTTCCTGGCCACCGGCGTGCCCGGAGGCTCCGGATTGAGCTCCGCTTAAATCCTGGGTGCGTGGGAGTTCGTTGGCGGAGTAGTAGATGACTTCGTCGGGCTGGACGCGCGGGGCGGCGTAGGGACGAAGACGGGCGACTTCACGCGGAAGGACGATGACGACGAAAACCAGGAATGCTTCCAGCAAGAGAGATGTAATCAGGCCGCGGTAGGGAAGGATTCCGAACGGAGCTTCTCCGGCGAGACGGGGAGCGGAGCGGGAAAAAGCGGGACCGATCGAGGTGGTGAACTCCTGCCAGCGAGGAGACCATTCGACCAGGAGCTTGGGAGCTTCGTGCAGGGTGGTGAGTTCTTCGGGTTGGAGAGTTTCAATCACGGTTTGAACCCAGGGGGCCTAAAGCCCCTATTTTTCTTGCCTTCTGGCGGTGCGGCTGAAGCCGCGCCCTTTCAAAGCTCCCAATCGACAGAGAAGCAGTGCGGATCGAGGCTGCACCGATTCAAAGTCAGATGTCCTCCTGGAGTTGGATTTCTATTTTATCCCCAAGTGCGGTTTCTGTTTGGGCTACTGTCTGGCTCGGTAGTTCGAGCACTGACACGGCTCGCAGGCGGACGGGGGCGAAGCGCCAGGGTTGGAGATTAGAGACGACGTGTACGACGATGTTGGAGCGATCGAGATAAACCACGTCGATGGGATAGCGCATGGCTAGAGTATGCACGCCACGGCAGGGGCGAATCCAGAGGCCGCAGCCGTTACCGAAGTCATCCGGGGAGGCTCCGAGCAGGCCGCGCAAACGGGACCAGTGCGTCTGGGCCACGACTAGATGGGTGGCGAGAAAGCGCTGGCGAGTTTGGTTGAAGGCCTGGCCGCGTGGAGTGAATCCCATAAGCCTGGAAAATGTGCGTTTCAGGCGTCCCTCCGGGACGCGTTCTGATCGATTGCTCTACCCGGCGCTGAACGCGCCAGGCTATTGTCGGACGCCCCTCCGGGGCATCTTCACGTCTGCGACGTGAAGGCTCAGTGTCCTTCCCCAATCCTTTCTATTCGCTCATCGCCTGTCATTCCCAGAATTAGTCATCCCCGAATTACTTGCTGACGAGGGAGTGATAGGCCTGGATGAGCGCGGGGCCGATGGTGACGAAGAGAAATGGGACCAGAATAAAAATGACGAGCGGGGGGACCATCTTGATGGTGGTCTTGGCAGCCTGCTCTTCGGCGCGCTGGCGGCGGGCGGTGCGCAGAGAATCGGAATGAACGCGGAGAGCCTGGGCGATGCTGGTGCCGAAGCGGTCGGTCTGGATGAGCGTGCCGACGAGTGAGCGGATGTCGTCAACTCCGGTGCGGTCGACGAGATTGCGGAGGGCTTCGGCGCGGGGCTTGCCGGCGCGCATTTCGAGATTGACGAGATGGAATTCGTCGCTGAGATCGGGATGAGCGTGGTGAAGATCCTTACCAACGCGCATGAGAGCCTGATCGAGAGCGAGTCCGGCTTCGACGCAGATGACGGTGAGATCGAGAGCGTCAGGTAAAGCGATGCGGATGCGATGCTGACGGTCTTTGATCATGCGCTTCAAAATGAAACGTGGGACGAAGAAACCGAAGGCCGGAACGCAGACCAGCAGCGGAACGCTCTCGACGCCGGAGAAAAGGATGACGCCGGCAAGGCCGACGAATGCCAACATCATACGAGCGCCGAAATAAAAGCTGACGTGGCGGGATTCGCGAAGTCCGGCTTGGATGAGCCAGGCGCGGGTGCGGGAAACGTCGGAGGGAGAAAGTGGAATGGCTTTGCTGAGGGGATCGAGGGCCTGCTCGATACGCTCCCGGACTTTGACGGCGGGCTTTTCCTGAGCCACGGTTCCGTGGCCGCCGAGGGCGCGCAGGCGGGCTCCCAGCACGGAGCTGGGGGTGACTGCGGCTGCGCCGAAGGCGAAGACCACCAGAACGATGGTGACGAACACGATGATGGTGAGAATCAATGGCATGGTTCGGTTTGTGGTTGACCTCAGCGGCTAAAGCCGCTCTAGAACTTGGGGGCTCTTATCGCAGCGCTTAAGCGCTGCGCCACCCAAGAACTGCTGCGCCCGTCAGAATCTGCTGCGCTACCCAAAACTGTTGCGTGAGCCAAAACTGTTGCGCGAGCCAAAGACTGTTGCGCCAGCCAAAATCTGCTGGTCCGCCAAAATCTGCTGGTCCGCCAAAACCTGCTGTGGCAGCCCCTCCGAAATGATTTATGCGACTTATGAGCTTCATACTTGAATCTTAATGATCCTGCGGATTACGAAATAGCCGACAGTTTGCAGTGCAATGCTACCCACCAGCAGGATGTGGCCGATGGGATCGTAAAAGAGCGGGTGAACGAATTCCGGGCTGAAGATATAGAGAATTGTTAATACGGTTGGGGGCATACCCATCAGCAAGAGCATCGTAAGGCGGCCTTGCGCGGTGTGGACTTTGACCTGGCGCTGAATTTTGAAGCGCTCGCGGATGACGTAGGACAAGTTGTCGAGGATTTCGGCGAGATTGCCTCCGGTTTCGCGCTGCAACATGACGGCGGTGACGAAGAATTTTACGTCGACCAGAGGGATGCGCTCGGTGAGATTCATCAGGGCATCGCGCACCGGCATGCCGAACTTTTGTTCTTCGTAGAGTTTGCGGAATTCGGATGCCAGGGGTTCGGTGGTTTCGTTGGAGATCATTTCCAGAGCGGTGGTGAAGGCGTGTCCGGCGCGGACGGCGCGGGCGAGAGTGTCGATGGCGTCGGGAAAAAGCTCTTCGAATTTTTCGAAGCGTTTCTGGCGGCGATAGGAGACGACCGAGTAGGGAAGAAACGCGCCGATGACGAGCGCGGCCCATGCGATAGCGGCGTTCCTGGTATAGAGGACGGTGGCGAGTCCGGCGCCGACGCCGCAGAGCACGCAAAGGAGAAGGAAATTTCCGGCGCGGAACTTCATGCCCGCCTGCAACAGGGCATCCTGCATGGCGGAGACGCGCGCGGAGCGGCGCAGCAAAGTGTCGAAAGCGGGGATTTTGCTGAGTTGTTCATCGCGGAGCAGGGCGAGTTCTTCGTCGGGCTCACGCTCCGGCGCTTTTTGGACGGTGGCGAGGCGGTCTTTGATGAGGCGAGCGCGGGCGTTGCGTTCGTCGAGCAGGGAAAATGCGGCGAAGGCTGCCAGGGCGACAACGATGAAGACGAGAAGTGCGATTAGGAGCGGCATGGTGTATGGGCAGTCATTTTATCGACCCTAAAGCATGTACCTCTGGGGCTAAAGCCCTCATCATCTCGAGAACTCTTTTCGCGGCGCTGAAGCGCTGCGCCACCCAAAACCTTATGTTGCGCTGAAAGCGCCGCGACACCTAAGAAATTTGAGCAGCGCTAAGCGTGAATTCTGCGCATTCTCCAAGTGCGCATCCTTCTCGAATTCTGCAAGTTCCGCAAAGTTAGTCCTTAGACTTCGGTTCTTGATTCGAACAGCGCGGGACGCAGGCGGCCGCCGCCGGTGGCCAGGCGATCGGCGAACTGGGGGCGCACTCCGGTGGCTTTGAAGCATCCGCGAATTTTTCCGTTTTCGTCCACCGCACGGCGTTCGAAGGTGAAAAGCTCCTGCATGGCAATGAGGTCGTTCTCGATGCCGGTGACTTCAGAGATGGAGATTACTTTGCGGGTGCCGTCGGACAATCGCGCGACTTGTACGACGGCGTGAATGGCGGAGGCGATCTGATGGCGCACGGCGCGCTCGGGAATGTTTAGATTCGCCATGGAGACCATATTTTCCACGCGGGCGAGCGCGTCACGGACGGAGTTGGCGTGAATCGTAGTGAGCGAGCCTTCGTGGCCTGTGTTCATGGCCTGCAGCATGTCAAAGGCTTCTTCGCCACGGACCTCGCCGACGACGATGCGGTCGGGGCGCATACGCAAACTGTTGATGACCAGCTGGCGCATGCGGACGGCGCCTTTGCCTTCGATATTGGGAGCGCGGGTTTCGAGGCGGACGATGTGTTCCTGCTTGAGTTGCAATTCGGCGGCATCTTCGATGGTGACGATGCGCTCCACGTTGGGAATGTAGCCGGAGAGAACATTCAGCAGAGTGGTTTTGCCGGCACCGGTGCCGCCGGAGATGAGCAGATTCAGCTTTCCCTTGACCATCACGGAGAGCAATTCGAGCATGGCTTCGGTGAGGGTGTGATTCTCCAGCATGTTGCGGGCGGTAACGGGATCGCGACCGAAACGGCGGATGGAGAGGCAAGCGCCATCGAGTGCGAGCGGGGGAATGATGGCGTTGACGCGGGAGCCATCGGCGAGGCGGGCGTCAACCATGGGAGAAGATTCATCGACGCGGCGGCCAACGCGGGAGACGATGCGCTCGATGATCTGCATGAGGTGAGGATTGTCTTTGAAAGACAAGCCTGTGAGCTCGAGTTTTCCGGCGCGCTCGATGTATACCCTGTCGAAGCGGTTGACCAGAATGTCGGAGATGGTGTGGTCCTTGAGTAGAGGTTCGAGCGGGCCGAGGCCGAAGATTTCGTCGAGAATTTCGCGGGAGAGACGTTCGCGCTCGGCGAAGCTGAGAGGAACGGCTTCGTTGTTGACGGCGTTGCGGATGAGAACGAGGACTTCGTCGCGGGCGGCATCGCCGTTCGAGCGGCCGAGTTTTTCGAGATCGAGGCGGTCGAGGATTTTGCGGTGCAGGTCGGATTTTACCTGCTGGTACTGGCTGTGCTCGAAGGTTTGTTGCAGGTTACCCATATGGTTTTCGAGGACCGAACCTCAGCGGCTGAAGCCGCTTCTTCTGCTCTGCTGCGGCGCGGGTGAAGCCGCGCCCTTTCAAAACTGCGACTGCTCGGCGGCTAAAGCCGCTTTTTCTGTTCTACTTGCGGCGCGGCTGAAGCCTTTTCAAAAGCCGATGGCCGAGGCCTTTCAAAGTCTGCAAGGTTCAGCTGTTCGTCCTTTCAGGACTGCAGCTTGCAGTTTAAGGCAATCACGGACGAACATGGCGAAGTCAAAATCCCCGCCCTGTCTCTCCAAAGAACGGAGAGACAAGGACGGGGCACCCTTTGTGTCTTCAACTTCATACGCTTTTGAATAAGGACCAGGCGGCGCGTTTTACATCGACGTCGTTGCTGGTCAGTTCTTGTGCCAGCCCGGAAAAGCAACGGGCGATATCCGTATGACTTTGTTCCATCACCGGCGAGCCACGATCAATGGCCGAAGAGATGGCGAAATATTGGTTCGGGACGCGCCACAGCAATTTTACTCCGGCGGCATTTTCGGCGTCAGACTCAGTGAAGCCGGGGACTTTGCGAAAACGGTTGAGGACGAGGCGCAAGCGCTCGCGGTTGCCGGTTTCGCCAAGATATTGTTGGACGCGGGCGGCGCTCCAGAGAGATGCGACGTCGGTGCAGGCGACGAGTAGGACGCACTCCGATAAATTCGAGACCAGACGGCTGGCGGCATCGAGACGGGAAGAATTATCGACGACGACATATTTGTAGTGACCGACCAGCATATCGAAGAGGCGAACAAACTCGGCGGTGGAGGGTTCGATGGAAGCGGGTGCGTTGGTTCCGGCGAGAAGTTGCAGGCCGCCGCTGTGGCGGGTCATGAAACTCTCGAGCAGGGAACTATCCATGCGGTGAAGATTGCGCGTGGCGTCGGAAATATTGAATAGAGGCTTAAGGTTGAGGTGCAGCGCGGTGTGGCCGAGCGGAGCGAGATCGACGAGAGCGGTGGATCCGTGGGCCGACTGCAGGGCGAGAGCGAGATTGACGGCGACCGTGGTGGCTCCACTGCCGCCTTTGGCGTTGACGATGGTAAATACTTTGCCGCGCGGGCCTTCTTTGTGAACGCGGCGCTGAGCGGCGGTGAGACGAACAAAGGCTTCGAGCAGATCAGTGGTGGTGGTGGGACGCTCGATGAATTCGCGCGCGCCGGCGCGCATCGCGCTGACGATCACCTGGGGCTGGCTCAGGCTTCCGATGGCGAAGACGGCGGAATCGGGAAGCTCCTGGCGAAGAAGTTCGATAGCGCGCATGGCCGAGGCGTGGTTGTCGGTAGCAATATCGACCAGAAGAACATCCGGATTGGCCGCCTGAACGCGGCGCATGATGGGGTCGGAACCGGCAACGGGGAAACTGGCGCAGGTGTGTACAGTGCTGGCCACGCTGGTGCCATCGACCAACACCTGGAGCACAGTGCGCTGCTCGCTATCGGTGGCGACGATGACTACGGTGAGTTCTGGCATGTGCGAACTTTCAATTTCCGACTTCCAATTTCCAATTTCGAATTTCTAATTCTTGCTCCTTACTTTCCTGAGGGCTTGTTTTTGGTGCCATCGAATTTGTCGTTATTGATGAATGGTTGCGGATTCTTGGGTCCAGGCGCGGGCTGATTGTCGGGCGAGATCTTGTGCACGGTGCAGAGGACCATCAACTCCGAGTTGCTTTTGGAAATGCTTTTACTTTTGAAAAAAGCGCCGAGGATTGGAATATCGCCGAGGCCGGGAATCTTGTTCCAGGTATCGGTGACGCGATTATCGATCAATCCGGCGATGACGAAGCTTTGTCCATCGCGCAATTCGAATTCGGTTTCCGCCTTGCGGGTGCTGAGGGCGGGAACGGTGAAACCGGAGATGGTGAGAGCGTCGGCGAAATCGAGCGTGCTGACTTCAGGCGCGACCACGAGATGGATGTTGCCGTTGGGCATGATGACCGGAGTGAATTCAAGCTTGACGCCAAATTCTTTGAAGGAAATGGTGACCGCAGTGAATCCGGCGCCGGGCTGCACGATGGGGAAGGGAAACTGGCCTCCGGCGAGAAAGCTGGCTTTCTTGCCATTGACGGCGATGAGATTGGGCTCGGACAAAATCTGGAGAAGATTTTTGGTTTGCAGAGCCTGGATCACAGCGCCAAGGTGAATGTTGGGCTGGAAAAGAAACAGGTTGAGCACGCTGCTCAGGGTTTCCGTGGCCGGGAATGGAGTGTTTTGTCCTTGCGTTTGGGTGATGGACGGAGGACTAAAGCCGCCATACTGGCCGGTGGTGGTGGTTCCGATGACGTTGGCTGCGCCGGTGGAGAAGACATTGGCTCCGAGTTGAGTGAGGGCGGAGCGGTCGACTTCGGCAAACTTCACTTCGAGAAGAACTTCCTGCGCGCCGACGGGGCCGAAGGTAAGGACGTTGATGACGTTTTTGGAGTAAGCGGAGGCGAGCTCTCCGGCGCGCTTGGCGACGTCTTCGGTGGTGACGTGGCCGGAGAGAACGATGGCGGCGCGCGAGGGTGAGACGGAAATTTGTTCGTCGGGAAAGACGCGACGTTCTTCTTCGGCGCAAGCGCTGACGTCGACATCGACGCGGAGATCGAAGCTGCGGGAGCGTTCGTTTTCATCCCAGATGAGCAGGGAGACTTCGCCGGGGGCAAGGCCGTGAACGAGAATCTGTGTGGGAGTGATGACGCGCACCGTGGCGATGGCGGGATCGGTGACCGAGATGCGCTTAAGGCGTTCGGTGGTATTGATGAGGAGCGATTTATCGACCATCACGCGCAGTGGAGCTGAGCCTTGCGGCTGCGCGGACTGAGGCGGAAGCGTGGTCTGGTTCGAGTGAGTGACTTCTTCTTGCGGCGGGGGAGGGGCAGGAGCGTTGGGCTCCTGCAGAGAAGCAAAGGAAGATGTGGTGACGAACAGGGACAGGGCGATGGCTGTGAAAAGTGTCGCGCGAAACTTCATCGTATGATTCGTCTCCACGTGAGAGAGCCCGCCATGCAGAACTGAGACACGCATGCAAGATTCGTCTTTCAACTATTTGGGCTCCTCGCTACCTTCGGGAAAGTTGACGACCTCTTTTTTCTTGTCTCCCTGATAAACCTCAATACCCAGGATGGAAGCGGGCTGGGGCTGAACTTTCGGCGGCCTCGCGGAATGCAGGTGCGGCGTGGGCGCAGCCGCGACCGGAGTTCCGCCTCTGTAGAGTCCTTTGGCATTGATTGCGCCGACATCGTCCTGGCGAGTATCGAGGGGGTTGCGCAAGGAGAGTTGGATACGGCCTTCGGCGCTGGCGAGCGTGAGACGCTCGGCATCGTCGGGAGAAACCAGAACTGTGATGACCGGAGTGTTTTGGGCATCGCCGGCGGCGTTGCGCTCGAGGCGCTGGCCGGAGGCGATCACGGCGACGTTCTGCAATACGGTGGTGGTTTGATCTTCGGTGCTGCCGTTGGGAGTCCCGGTGAGAAGTATATCGACGCGAGTGCCGGGACCGACGAAGCCGGCGACAGAGACGACCTCATTGACGCGAACGGAAACGGCGCGCATTCCGGGAGGAATGAGGGACGGCAAACCGGAGCCGGCATTTTCCGGCGCGAGCTTGCTGGGGAGAATGAACTCGCCCCTGGAAATTGGGAGGATGACGCCACGGCCCATGACCTTGGAACGAGCGCTGTAGGTTCCGGCGGGCAGAGCCGAGGCGGGATATTTGACGGCACGAACATCGTGCTCTTCGATTCTGGCACCGACCTGAATGTCATCGGCAGCCACCAGGACGTCGACTCCTGGCTCGCCGGTGGCGGAACCTTTTCCCTGCAGATTTTTATAGACGAACAGGCTGACGAAGGCGCCCAGGGCCAGGGCGACGACTCCGATCATCAGCAAACGCGTACGATTCATAGCACTCCGTTAAGACCAGCAGAGACGACGATACGCGGCTGGAATCCGGTGGTCGTCCGGCTGCTGTGTTACGCCGGGAGAAATTCTAGCGAGCAAAATCTCACTGAATGGAACTGGCGACGTTCGAAAACACGTTGTTTGCATTCGAGCCAATCAGCCGGATGGTGCCGACGACGATGACGAGGATGACGGCCAGCATCACGGCGTATTCGGCAATGTCCTGGCCTTGGTCGTCGCGCCAGAGCCTATGAAGATGTTGCATGGTGTTGTCTCCTAAAAAGAAAAACATCAGAGTTTGTACTGGAAATTGAAAGCGCACACAAGCGTCGGCCTCCGGAGACCCGTCCCGTTACCGGTTGCTTGCTTTGCCCTGCGGAGGATTGTTGAGAATATAAACCATAATGGGGTGGGAATTGGTCAAAAGTGTCATTTATTGCATATCGAGAGTAACCGGTGGGGAGCGGTGCGGAATCGAGCTTTGCTCGATTGGACAGCCGAAGCCGTTGTCCCCGCCTAGGCTGTCCCACGTAAGCAGTGGCGGCGGTGGGGAGCTTTGTCAGGATGAGGGCTTGGGAATCGTGGTAGGAAATGGTCCAGCCGGGGGCGCTTTGCAGGCCGACGGCGAGGGCGGAGGTGGGGGGAACGATGACGGTCTGGATGTGCCAGCGCTGCAGGGTTTGCTGCCAATGGTCCTTGAATTGGTAGGCGTTGGCGAAATCGTGGAAGAGATCGGGGCCGTAGAGGTCGGCGCGGCCGTCGATGAAAACCGGGGTGGTGGGATAGAGCTTCCAGATGAGATAGCCGCCCCAATCGTAGAGGTTGAAGATGGGTCCGGCGGGCGGATGTTGCTGGAGAAAGGCGACGGCGCGGGTGGGAAATTCCGAGGTCTCGGCATCGCGTTGGTGATGGATTACCTGGGAGACGCGGACGATGGCGAACGTGGCCATTGCGAGAATGATGGCTGCGTTAAGCGAAGTGCGGGCGTGACTGCGAGAGTGGGGACGGGAGCGAGGCCAGCTTCCCAGACGCTTCGGGATCAGCGGGATGGCGATTAAGACGAAAAGCGGGATCATGCGGACGGAAATGAGGCTGGCGTAAAGGGCGACGAGAAGGAGAATGAGATCGCGCGGGCGTAGCGGGTTTTGCGACCAACAAAGAGTGGCGAACGTGGCGAGAATGATCAGGAGGAAAGGCCAGTACTCCGGGCGATGGAAATTGGGAGACGCCCATTCCACGATGTAGTTCTGCATGGTAGTGGAGCGCAGAGTTTCGATGGGATAGGAGAACATGCGCAGGCCGTTGGGATTGAGAGGAACCAGGAAAAGATCGAGAAGAAAGATGAGCGTTGCTTTTGGCAGATGTGAATTGGTCTTGGAAAAAAGGCTGTGACGTTGTGCGAGACGATGCTCGATGAATTCGCCGACGAGAAAGAGTGCGGAGAGGACTAGACCCAGTGCGAACCCGGCGTGCAGGTTGACCCAGAGGACGGTAAGCGGAAGAGTGAACCAAAGGAGATTAGGACGACTCTGGGAGCGCTCGAGAATCAGGAGCCAGAGGCTGGTCAAGAGCAGGGAAAGAATTTGCGGGCGGACGCCCCAGAGGGGAGCCGTGGCCCAGGCGGCGCAGAGTATGGCGATGCCGGCGAGGTAGGGAGCGGGTCCGCAGCGCAAATAGAGAAGGAAAAATGCGATTGAGGTGATCGCCGCGAAGAGGAAGATGAGAGAACCGAATCCGGCGTGGAGTTGAAGTTCGTACATTCCAAGTTCGGTGAGCCATTCGTGAGCGACCCAGGGGTGTCCGGCGCGAGTGTAGGAAAAAGGATCGGTGCGAGGAACCGATTTGTGTTGCGCGATGTACTCACCGGTTTTGAGGTGCCACCAGACGTCGGGATCGACGAGATTGCGCGCCGTCATGGCGAGGAGTCCAAGGAAGAGGACGGCGAGGAACGTGTTTTTCGTGGTGAGGGTTGAAGTCATGATGTCATGAAGAGAGCGTGGCTTCATCCGGAGCGGATTGGGAACGGAAGAGCACGATGGCCAGCATGGGCAGATAGAGAAAAATCACAGCGATTCGGCCGACTTGCGTGAAATTATGCGGGGTATAGTACCAACGCCAGATGCCAGCGCCCCAACTGATCAGAACCGTGGCGGAAAGCTCACGCCAGGATTTTGGGATGAGCCAGAGAGTCAGCATGTCGTAAAACCAGCGCTGCGGGACGATCGCCATCAAGAAGAGAAGGCGGGCATCGTTGGATCGGTAGCGGAACAGAGCCAACGCAAGCAGTGGACCGGGCAGGACAAGCAAGGGAAAGAATCTCGCATATTGGTGAAAGCTACCGACCCATAACAAGGGCCAGTTCGGGAGAAATAGAAAGCTGAGTGCGACGACGGTGATGCAGGCGAAGATGCCTGGTCGCGACAATCGGGTGAGGAACACGGGAAGTCCGATTTGCGGCTTGGCGAGAGTGGCGGGCAATAAGGGTGGAAGAAAAGCGGCGGCCACGATGAGAGGCGTCCATTGAGCCGTGATGAGACCGGCCCAGTAGGGGTAAGCGAGGAAAACGAAGAGGCGGCGGTAGCCGTGGCGAGTCAGACCAAATGCCATGAGAGCGGAACTGGTTCCGTAGAAGACGCCGCCAGCGAGCTCGGGGCGCATGCGTAAGAAGGGAAATCCAAAGATGCTGGCGGTAAGCGGATAGAGCTGCATGGGGCGGGCGTACGGATTGCGATGAGCGAGCAAGTCTCGGGCTGCCCAGATGGCCCATGTGAAATCGCCGGCGCCGATGTGAAGGCGGGTTAGCCAGAATGTGCAATACATGCCGGTGGCGACGCCAATGAGCGCCGCGACGAGGATTCGTTTGCGCATAGTGAGAGAAATTGTCCACCAGTTGTAACATGGGGCGGTTGATTTGAGCTGCCTGGAAAGAGTTCGGTTTATTTCATTTGCGGACCGGCGGGAAACTCGTTGGGTTTTTTCTTGTGGCAGCGCTGGCGGCCGCGAGCATGTGGTTCTACGTGAACCGGATTCTGGTGAGCTATCAGGTGGCGGACGCGGCGGCGCACCAGAGGCCGCGGGGAAATCTTTCGGATCTGTATCCACGCTGGCTGGGGGCGCGGGAACTGCTGCTGCACGGGCGCAATCCTTATAGCGACGAAATCACGATTGAAATTGAGAAGGGATACTACGGGCGGGCGCTGGATGCGGCGCGGGCGGGTGATCCTAAGGATCGGCAGGGATTTGCTTATCCCGTGTACGTGGTGTTTGTGCTGGCACCGCTAATTGGGCTGCCGTTTCATGAGGTGCAGATATTTTTTCATTGGCTATTGCTAGTGGTGACGGCAGCGAGCGTTTGGTTGTGGCTGAAAGCGCTGCGATGGCGGGTGCCTCCACTGGCAATTGCCGCGGCGATGGCACTGACGCTGGGAAGCGTTCCGGGAGTACAGGGAATCAAGCTGCAGCAATTGAGTCTGCTGGTGGCGGCGTTGCTGGCGGGGGCTGCAGCGTGCGTAGCCAGCGGATATTTGTTTTGCGGCGGAGCCTTGCTGGCCGTCGCGACTATCAAACCGCAGCTGGCGTGGCTTTTCGTGGGGTGGCTACTGGTGTGGGCGGTGAGCGATTGGAGAGTGCGGCGCAATCTGGTGTTTGGATTTGGATTGGTGATGGCGCTGTTGCTGGCGGGCGCCGAGATTATTCTGCCGGGATGGTTGGGAATGTTTGCCCGAGCGCTTGGGCAGTATCACCGCTATACGCAGAACCAATCGGTATTGGATCAACTTGTACCGTGGGGTTTTGCGGGGAAAATTCTGGCGGCAGCGGCGGTGATCGGTTGTGCTTTTTTTCTGTGGAAAGTTCGCCGCCAGTCCGGTGAAGCGGCGGGATTTGGTGAAGCAGCGGCGCTGATCATGGCGTTGACTGTGTTGGTTGTGCCGATGTACGCGCCATATAACCAGGTGCTGCTGGTGCCGGCGATTCTGGTGCTGGTACGGGATCGGGCGATGTTTCTGTCACGGTCGCGGGTTCGACGGTTCGCGTATCTGGTTGGCGTTTTGGTGGTGGGGTGGGAGTGGGCTGCGAGCCTGAGCCTGAGTGCGATGTACCTGATGGGGACGCGGGTTTGGGCCATGGGGCGCTGGAAATGGCCGTTCCTGGCTACGTTTGCGTTGCCGGTGTGGGTGTTCGCACTAATTTTTTTCTGCGTGAATAAAGGTGGCGTCGCGCCGAGTGGGGGAGCACGTATTCGTGAGAGCGAATTGACGAGCGATCCGGCTTGATTTATCTCCTCTGTTCAAACTGTGTGATAATCCTGCGCGTATGAATTCTCGAACGACTGCGTACATCCTGGCTGTCGCAATTCTGGTGACGGTGCGGCTGGTGGTTGCCATTCGTGAACGGCGAAAGCGCGATGTCACGATTGCGCAGACAGAAGAAGACTCGCAACGCAGAGTATGGCGATTATTGCTGGCCAGCTTCCTTGTCTTGTTCGCTGAACTGGCGTTCATCCGCTGGATTGCAGTGGAAGTGCGCATCTTTGCCTATTTCAAGAATCTGGCTTTGCTGCTGTGCTTTCTCGGCTTTGGTGTGGGATGCGCGCTGGTGCGCAAACCGAATAGATGGAATACGGCGGTGACAGCGTTGTTCGGCTTATTGCTGGTGGTTCGAATGCCATGGTATGCGGGACGCGTGCTGGAAAATCTTTCGCAAAATCTGGGCGCCGGGGCCGACATGAGTATCTGGGACACAAGCGCCTCGGGCAACGTGCTGGGATTTGTAACGGCGGCGGCGCTTTCGGCTCTGCTGTTTTTGTTAGTGGTGTGGGTGTTTGTGCCGTTGGGGCAGGAAGTGGGCCGCCAGATGAACCTCACTCCGAAGCCTTTGACGGCATATTCACTGAATCTGGCCGCGAGTCTGGCAGGCATTCTGGCATTTCTCGGGGCCAGCCGGCTCATGCTTCCACCCTGGGTCTGGATGGGAATTGTGCTGCTGGGCTTTGCAGCGCTGCAGAGAAATGTTGAACGGCGGATTTTGCTAGCGTGCCTGCTGATTCCGCTGGTGCTGCTCTTGCACGAACCTTCGGATCGCGATCATTACAGTTTGTGGACGCCGTATCAGGAAATTAATTTCACCCGGATTTACGCCTCGAACGGCGAGATGGCGGGCGGGCTGGTGCGGGTGAATCATGTTGGGTATCAATTTATCGTGAACCTGGCCAGTGATTTTCTGGCTCGACATCCAAAGGCATTGACCGAGGCGGTCGACGAGAATCCGTATAACGTGCCGTTTCGCTTTGCGGAGCCAGAGCCATCGGTGATGATTGTCGGCTCAGGCACAGGCAATGATGTTGCCGCCGCTTTGCGGCATGGCAGTTCGCTGGTGGATGCAGTGGAAATTGATCCTGCCATTCTGGAGATTGGAAAGAAGGAACATCCCGAGCATCCCTATGATTCTCCGCGAGTCTCGGTGCATTTGACCGATGCACGTGCTTTCCTTAAGCGCAGCAGGAGGCAGTACGATCTGATCCTTTTCGGATTGCTCGATTCGCACACGCAACTCTCCGATTACGCGAATATGCGGATCGATAATTTTGTGTATACGGAGGAGTCTTTTCGCGAGGCGAAGGCGCACCTGAAGCCGGACGGCATTATTTTTGTGAAGTTTGAAGTACGCCGGCCATGGATGGCACGCAGGCTGAAGGAGATGCTGGCTGCAACGTTTGGCAAAGATCCGGTGATTTTCAATGCGGACTCTAGTTACACAGCGCGGGCGCGCTGTTTCGTGATTTCTTCTTCGAATCGCGTGGAGGAAGCTTTGAGCAGCGATCGACGGCTGGCGGAGTTTGTGGCGCGGAATCCCATCGATAGCGGGGGCGGCGATGTGCCGGTTACGACCGATGATTGGCCCTATTTGTATCAGCGCGATAAGACAATTCCGCGGCCTTACTGGTCGATCTCCGCGATTATCGTGCTGTTGGCTCTCGGACTTTATTGGCGGATTTCCGGGGATGCGCCGCGGCGGCCGCAATTATTTTACTTCTGGATGGGAGCGGGCTTTCTGTTGCTCGAGACTCAGGTGATCAGCCGGTTGGCGCTGTTCTTTGGTACCACGTGGCAGGTCAATGGCATCGTGATCTCTGCCATGCTGGCGGCGCTGTTGCTGGCGAATGCGATCGTCGAACTGAACAGCAAACCTGTTTCACCGGCATGGAATGTGGTGGCGTTGCTGGCCGGGCTGGCGCTGGCGTTCTGGTTTCCTTTCGAACGGGTCGGAGGATCTCCGGCGGTGGTGGGCTCGGTGGCGGTGGTGGTTTTCTCGATTCCTGTGGTGTTCGCCGGCATATTGTTTTCCTCGCAATTTCGCACGGTCGAGTCGCAGAGCGCGGCCCTGGGAGCGAATCTGTTGGGCGCGGTAGCGGGAGGCTTGATGGAGAATTTGTCTCTGGTGTTTGGCATGCGCGCGTTGTTGCTGATCGCAATGGGAATCTATGCGTTAGCAGGCGTTGCGCTGTGGCGGCAGGGGGCTGGGGTAGGAACAGAAGCGTCGACCGATTTTGTTCGCCTTTGAGTCGACCGGCCGGAGAATTAGCCAGCCGTCCGGGGAGGTCGCTGCGAAGGCTCTTCCCGGTGGGGTATGATTCCTGTCATTATCTTAATCGGCATAGTATTGGGTTGAAGGTTGGGGAAATCCCCACCCTGTCTCTCCAAAAGACGGAGAGACAAGGATGGGGCACCCGTTTGAGCTCACATGGTTCTTAATGCGATAGGGCGACCGCAGTCGTCGGGGTCGGGAGTGTTTCCGGCGCTGGTGCTGGTGCAGGGAAACGAGCAGAAGAATATTGTGCTCAACCGAACTCCGTTCAGTGTGGGGCGGAAGGTGGATAAGGATCTGGTGATTGCCGATCCGCGAGTGTCGCGGGATCACGCGCTGATTGTGCTGGAAGAAGAGGGATTCTTCCTGGTGGATCAGGGTAGCAAGCATGGGACGTTCGTTAACGGAGAGCGGGTTCAGCGGCAGAAGCTGGAGCGCAACGACCGGCTGGAATTTGGGGCGCGGGATTCGACTTACCTGATTTTCAATCCGGCGCATGGGACGTCGAACACCGCGCGAGAATTTCTCAGCCAGATTTCCGGGATACAGATTTCGCAGGAAGCCACCGACCTGGAAAAGTTGACGCTGTTTCTGGAAGCGGCGCGCAAGTTAAATACTGCGGGAGTGCTGGATGAAATTCTGATGACGATGCTGGAAGTCACGCTGCGGCTCACGCGGGCAGAGCGGGGATATGTTTTCCTGAAAGATGATGAGGGGAATCTACGGCTGGCGGCGGGACGGAATAATAAAGGCGAAGCACTGCTGGATGACAAGACGATCTCGCATTCCGCGTTGGATGAATCGCTGCGATCGAACTCGGAATTTTTGCTGACTGACACGGGTAGTTCTGCGGATATGGCTGCACGGCAAAGTATTGTGGCTTACGATCTGCGGACGGTGATTTGTATTCCACTGCGCAAACGGCAGGTGCAGGCTACGCGCGATCAGCAGACGCCGGCGCCGAACGTGGCTTCTGAGGTGGCGGGAGTTTTGTATGTCGATTCGCGATTTGCTTCACGGGAATTTTCCGGCGTGGGGCACGATATTTTGCGAGCGATCGCGACGGAAGCGGGATCGCTGATCGAGAATGCGCGTTTGGTGCAGGCGGAGGAGGAATCGCGGCGGTACCAGCAGGAGTTGACGATTGCGGCGAGCATTCAGCAGCGGCTGATGCAGGTGAAGATTCCGGAAGTGCCGTTTGCGAAACTGCGCGGGAAGAATCTTTCTTGCAAGGAAATTGGTGGAGATTTTTTTGATGCGGTGAATACGAAAGAAGGGCTGGCGGTGGTGCTGGCGGATGTGAGCGGCAAGGGAGTTTCGGCGGCGCTGCTGGCTTCCACTTTGCAGGGAATGATTTATTCGCACTTGAGCACGGGAATGCCTTTGCTGGATGTGGTGACGGCGGTGAACCGCTTTTTTACCGAGAAGCTGGTGGGAGAAAAATATGCGACCGTGCTGTTGGCGCGACTGCGGCGGGATGGCGATCTGGAATACGTGAATTGCGGGCACGTGCAGCCGCTGCTGGTTTGCGGGGGTGAAGTAATGCGGCCTCCGCATGGGAATGTTCCCGTGGGATTACTGGCGGACGCAACGTATGAGAGTGCGCGGTGCCAGTTGAATTCGGGAGATCGTTTTATTCTGGTGACCGATGGCGTGACCGAGGCGGAAAATGCCATGGGGGATTTTTTTGAAGACTCGCGGCTGGAAGCGGCGGCGGCGAAGGCTCCAACGCTGGAGGGAATTTTTTCGGCGGTGTCGGAGTTTTGCGCGGGGAATCCGTTGAATGACGATTGCACGGTGGTGGAGATTATCTATTCGGAGCCGAGGGCGGAGGGGTAGGACTTTTTTGCGACGTTGTTTCGTCCGTCCCGGACTGGTTCGACTTTTCTTACTCTTGCCCGCACTCTCGTGCGGGGCTATCACATGCCACCCTTGTCGGGGCTGACGGGTCGGTGATGCCGACTGTCAGCCTCTTCTAGCAACGGTTGTAAAGTCAAAGGCAAAGTCAAAGGCAAAGTCAAAGGCAGACGGACAGGAGTGTCCGTCCCACACGAACCGGGCCGGGCTTCGCCCGGCGGACAGCCGAGGGCGGCTGT
>JBAWBG010000020.1:0-11457 GCA_049589695.1 Candidatus Sulfotelmatobacter sp.
CGAGAGTTCTGGTCGGGCGTGCCGCAACTGAATGTTAGTACGGGCAAGAGCCGCCAATACAATCTTTTCGCCGGCGGCGGGATCGTCTGGCACTTTTAGACGAAAGCACTTACCCGGATTTCTCCTCTTAGCGTACCTGCGATCTCTCGCATGGAATCATAGAACTCATCGAAGAACCTAAGCGCGCGTATAACGCATGACGGGGGGTTCATCGGACCGGATGTCGTAAATCTTCTGCGCTATAGGCAATTTTCGCGAAAGGTACACGAATGGACCAGGTTGTGGGCGTGAAAGCGATTTCACGACGACTGTCTGCGCCTTACAACCGTGGAGTCGTAGGAGTGATTTCGCTTCGTTCTAGAAAACGTCACCCATCCAAGTAGCGCCAGCTCCGCGACAGTAGACACTAGAGTTCTTCTGAAATGGCGCTAATCCTCAGAATTTCCTCGAATGGGCTCATTTCTGCACCGTGAAGCGGCCATCGCTGCCCAAAATCCCAAAATCCGAACTGAATCTTTTTTGTCCCGCCGTCGCAACGAAGCTGCCGTCCGGCTGCTGGCAAAGTTGTGTTACCGGCGCCAGACGCGCAGGATGGATCGGTTTGCCGGAGGCCGCAGATGATCACGGCGGGCTTCACCTGAATGATCGGCGTGGCTATGTAGGTGTTTCCTTTTCCATCGTTGGCCGCGACCGTAGTCCGTTGCCAGGTCATCAAAGCCACTTAGGACCGCGATGGCCATGGCCTTATTTCCAATTCGGGGCGACGCGGGAGAGAAGATTCGGGATTTTTCTTTTCATCATCAGCGAGCAAGAGAATTGCGAGGTTGAGTGCCTCGATCTCCCTCTGCACCCGTTTTATCTCTAGCTGTTTTCGATGCAGGCCTGCCAATAGAGCATCCGGGTTACATAAATGGCGCGCTAGCTCCGGCGATTCTGGCGTGCCGCCCCCAGCCGGGTTACAGAC
Organism: Candidatus Sulfotelmatobacter sp.; assembly: GCA_049589695.1. Taxonomy (GTDB): domain Bacteria; phylum Acidobacteriota; class Terriglobia; order Terriglobales; family Acidobacteriaceae; genus Sulfotelmatobacter. Next base: position 965 of record JBAWBG010000020.1, read on the forward strand.
GAACTTCGACTGATTCAATGTTCGATCGCCCGAGGACAATTGGGGGAGGAACTCCAACCCGAAACAATCGCCCTTACGATTGCGAACTACGGCTGTGACGCCTGAGGGATTGGTTTGAAACTGAACCTGCATTTTGTCGCCTGGTTTAGAAGAAAGCGTAGAATGAACGGCCATACCACTCATGCTTATTTCGGTGCCGCGGCCAGGAACCGCACCCGTTAAGAGTCCGTTAAGGACGACGATGCGAACCGGGAGATCGACCTGGTGTCGCTCCCAACGGCGAGTATTAAGAGGTGAGGACAAGACGTGAGTAACCCATTCGAGTGGATGTTAACCCTCGATGTGCTGTCCTTCTAATTACGAAGGTCACCATTGGGGCTACACAAGCAACACCTTGATATGATCCGGACTATGAAGGTGATCCGCTCGACAATGCGTTCCTCGTGAATGGTTCGAGCGGTCACGTTTATAGTCAAGGGTTACAGTAATGATGGACGACACGCAGGACGGTGAGAGCATTTGGGAACAATTTGCCGGCAAGTCGCGCGGCGTACCCTCTTCTTCGCCATTAAAAGAGTACATTTCCGGGAAGACCGTGTTGGTCACAGGTGCCGGGGGTTCTATCGGTTCGGCGCTTGCTCGCTTCGCAACCACATGCGACCCGAAGACCTTAATTCTTGTTGATAGCAACGAAAATAGCTTGCATGCTTTTGAACAATCCTTCAACTCGTCAGCGAAGGTGACGCACGTACCGGTTCTAGGCAGCATCTGTGACTCAGCTCTGCTTTCTGAGCTTTTCGCACTCTACCACCCGCAAATCGTTCTTCATGCTGCAGCATGCAAACATGTTCCTTTGATGGAACTGAATCCGCTGGCAGCAGCAAGCACCAATGTTCTCGGAACCTACGCTCTGTTGCAGGCAGCCTCACAGTTCGGCGCAAGGCAATTCATCATGGTTTCTACAGATAAGGCTGTTTTGCCAATCAGCATCATGGGCGCCACAAAGCGTCTGGCCGAGTTGCTTTTATTTGTGCATCCGGATAAAGCTCTGCAACGAAAGGCAGTTCGCCTGGGCAACGTACTTGGTTCGAGCGGCAGCGTAGGTCCGATCTTTCTTAAACAGATTATGGCAGGCGGACCGGTCACCGTCACACACCCTGACGCTAGCCGTTTCTTTCTAACCCTCAGCCATGCGGTTGCTATCCTTATTACTGCATTGTCACCGGAGTATGAAACAGGAATTTTAATTCCTGACCTAGGCCCGGCCAGAATGGTCGAAGAGCTTGCACGCTATCTCATTGCTGCAACGGCGAGAGAGCAGCATGGCATCGAGATTATTTTCACCGGTCTACGCCCAGGAGACAAACTTGAAGAACTTCTCTCATCCTCTTATGAGGGTGCCATTGCACGAGATAATGATCTCTTCTCCACGGTGCAGCCTGAAGAATTGTTGGCGAGGAATTTAAAAGAGATTGTGGAACAGATAACCCGGAGTGTTCAACACAGGGATTTACGGCTGCTGTTAGAAGGTGTCTGTAACGCGGTGCCCGAATATCGGCCTAGCCATATTCTGCGGAAGGTCACAGAAGATGAAGGCCAAATAGAGCTCTGGAAATGAATCGGAAGCGGACGATTGCTGTGATAACGACTTCACGGGCAGACTATAGTCATCTCTATTGGCCCCTACGCGAACTCTCAGCTCATCCAGATGTTGACCTTAAGCTGGTTGTCATGGGTTCGCATCTGTCTCCCGAGTTCGGTCTTAGTGCGCAGCAGATTCAGAAAGACGGGATTGCGATTGCCGCCTCTGTGGAAACACTCCTCAGCTCTGACACCGATATCGGCATGGCAAAGAGCATCGGCATTGGGGTGCTTTCCCTCGCGGATCTGCTGGGACGCATGCGGCCGGACATTCTGCTTCTGATCGCAGACCGCTACGAGATACTTGCACCGGCGAGTGTTGCGTTGGCCCTACGCATACCAATTGCTCATATCGAGGGTGGAGAAATCAGTGAAGGCGCGATCGATGACGCCGTCCGGAATGCTCTCACGAAAATGAGTCACATTCACTTCACTTCAACCGAAAAAGCCCGGGAGCGCATCATCTCCATGGGAGAGGAGCGTTGGCGAGTGCATCGTGCGGGCGCTCCATCGCTTGATCATCTGAAACGCAGCAAATTGTACACACGGAACCAACTGGAAGTGCAGCTCAAGCTTGATCTGTCTAAACCCTCCATAATCGTCGCCTACCACCCGGTAACCATCAAACACGATACCACCTATGAAGCCTCCGCCTTATTTGCAGCACTTAGCGAGAGAAGCGAGCAACTCCTCTTTTGTTATCCCAATGCGGATGCCGGGAGCCGGTCGCTGATGGAGCAAAGCCGCAGGTTCTTAGAAGCGCGGACTAACGGACACATATTTGTCAATCTCACTGCCTTGGTTTACTGGAGTTTGCTGGCAAATGTGGACCTGATGGTAGGCAACTCAAGCAGCGGCATCATGGAAACCGCTTCGCTCGCACTACCGACCGTGAATGTTGGCCTCCGGCAATATGGCCGGGAGCGCGCGAGGAACGTGCTCGATGCCAAAGCGGACAAGCAGTCCATTCTGGAGGAGATAGAGAAGGCCAGATGCAATAGCTTTAGGTCTTCTCTGGAAGGCATGACGAATCCTTATGGCGATGGACATGCGGCCGAGAGGATCGTAGAGACATTGGCTTCCGTACCCCTAGGCACGGATTTGCTGCGGAAGCGTACATTCAACCTTGAATAATCCCCATGAAGATCCCGCTGTCTGCACCTGACATCTCTCTAGCAGAAGTAAAGGCCGTAGCGGAGGTTGTGCGGAGTTCACGTTTGAGCTTGGGCCCAAAGCTCGAAGAATTTGAGCACACGATTGCCGTTTACACCGGTGCTCCCCATGCCATTGGCGTAAGCTCTGGGACCGCAGCCCTCCACCTTTGCATGGTTGCTTTCGGTATACGACCGGGGGATGAAGTGATTGTGCCGTCTTTCACATTCGTCGCTGCTGCCAACGCGATTCGCTATGTGGGAGCAAATCCTGTCTTTGTTGATATTGATCCCGTCACTCTCAACATCGATCCGGATCGGACCGAGTCGGCGATCACGAACAAAACCAGAGCAATCGTGGCCGTTCATACGTTCGGATATCCAGCGGACATGAATGCGCTCCTCGTCATTGCGCGGCGTCATGGTTTGCTACTCATTGAAGATGCATGCGAGGCAATTGGAGCCGAGTTTCGAGGCCAGAAAGTTGGCGCCTTGGGAGATGCTGGAGTTTTTGCTTTCTATCCCAACAAGCAAATCACCGCTGGAGAAGGCGGAATGATTGTCACCCACGATTCTGTAGCTGCGAAGACGATCCGGGCGCTACGAAATCAGGGACGCTATGAAACCGATGACTGGTTCCAGCACAGTGAACTCGGTTTCAACTACCGCCTCTCTGAAATGCATTGCGCATTAGGGTGCGCACAGATGAAGCGAATCGAGAGCATGCTGACTGCGCGCAAGAAAGTTGCAGGTACCTACCACAAACTTCTCGCCAACTGCCCAGATGTGGAACTACCTCCTGCGTCCGTCCCAGAGGGACGCATCAGCTGGTTTGTGTATGTTGTTCGCCTCCATGAAAGGTTTAGCCGAGTAGAGCGGGACACTATACTAAAGCATTTTGCTTTGGCTGAAATAGGTTGCGGACGCTATTTCGCCCCGATCCATATGCAGCCTAGTTACAGGGCATGGCGAAATTCATACCCTCTACCCGTAACCGAATCCGTATCAGCACGCACGCTCGCCCTGCCATTCTTTAACAAGCTAAGGCAAACCGATGTGCAACGCGTATGCGCAGTCTTAAGAGAGGTGTGTACGCCTTAATGCCTCTCCCTCCCACTCTGGAGGATCGAGGATCCAGCCGGTACTTTAGTTTAGTGCGATCGTTCTTGTATGCAGCGATTGGGATGTGCTCTCGGACACTCAAAGTACGCCAGCGGGCAGACCTCTGGCGCTAAAACGGCTACGCTTCCTCGATGGCAAACAACTAAGAAGCGGCCCGCACGGTCAATCGGCGCTTTGGTCGATGACCTGGATAGGAGTCCGGAATAACTTCTGAGATCCAGCGATCACTGGAAAAAATAGAGCTGAGCAAGTCTCCCGTTTAGAGCGGTGAGTTCCAAAGCAACGAAAAGCGTGCGCGTTAGCCGCACACCCTTACCCCCAAGGTCTTCAACGCACACTAAAAGTCAGCATAAAAGGGGGAAGGCCATGTACTCGCAGAGCCGGAGATTCGGGAGTCATTGTTCACCCTACACCCGAAGATTCAGGCCTTCTGCCCGCTAGCGCACTCGAATCATTTCTTCCGCGTGCTGTTCGTAATTCGTAAAGCGCATCGAAGCCAATGGTCTTGTGTACGCTAGCTGACAGACAACCATAATCTGCTGGAGTTCACCTCAACATCTGAACAGCCCCGAATGATGCGGGCCATTGGTCTTCGCGGGAAAGACGATGGCCTGCATTTGCTGCAAGAGATTCCCAGACAGCGCACGTAGGGGTTGCAGTATGGGAATGAGTGACCACGAATTCCGAAAAAAGTTGTCTGAACCTGGATGGCTTCGGTATAAGCATGAGTCTGAGAAACTGAGCTGGCCCTGGTGGAAGCGCCTAATTCATCGGTTCCGAAGGTGCCCGATTTGCAAACCGAGGAAAGAGCAATAGACAACGGTCCTGCCGTTCATCATTACCTCGTGGCTTTGATTGCCGCATCCGTCTTGTGTTGGCGCACCTTTCCCCATTCGTGCGAATAGAACTTTGCAATCACGGCCACGGTGTTGCCGAGCGTAGCGGCCACCGCCTCACGGCGTACTGTCGATTCGCAAGGTCAATAAGAGTCTTTAGGAGGCCTTACGAAGCATTGCCTCACGTTGGCCTTGGTTGCTGTAAGCCCTATTTGTGTATTCCCAGACAAAGGATCGCCCAACACTTTTTAGGGTTTAGACCCAGCCCGATGCGACACGCCTCGACTCTCTTACCACGATCACGTAAGGCATTATTGCGGCTAGCTTGTCAACATATTGAAGCAGCTACTCCGGTAGTTCGATTCTGTCGGGATGCTTCTTATCGTTCTCGTGATCGTTCGCAAGAACCTTTTCGAGCCAAGTAGCCTGTTTTTCAGCGAGCCGATTATCAACTGAAGCTGACTCGTGATTGACAATGAATTCTTCACCGCAACCGTCACACCGAAGGGTCCCCATTTCTTGGAGACCCATTGCTTTCTCCCGGCTCTGACCCTTCTTTATCGCAACTGCACGCATCTGCGAAACTTCTCCTGTCGATGTTCGTGTGATTAATTTTAGCCCCCTCGATCTCGACCAAAGGGACGAGAGATTGAAGGTTAACTTTGAGGGTGATCCACTCCTGCGCGACATCCATTGATGCCTGTCGGGAAATTTTGGTCCGATCCTTGCCTGCACGAAAATCCAGCACCGGATTCCCTTACAAATGACGGAGCCCGTGACGGGTAGTGCGTTCTGATGAGATTCTACTTTCTCCCAGTTCGCAGGAAAGGAAGCATCATGGCACACCATAAAGAGGATCAGCAGTTGAAGGCCCGGAGAGCGGCGGGAGCAGCGTCCGCGACAAGGGAACTATAATATTGTGTTCCACATCAGCCGCCGATTCCTTCTCCAAGAACCTCCGGCGGCTGAGCTTATCGATAGTCGCAACCGATTGCAGCATCCCGCAGAACTTTCGGCGGTGAGAACCGATTTGCCAGAGTGCCACACACGGCCTCCCTGGTTCGCGCGAAGATCCAAGTGGATTGAAAATGCCTTTTGTGACGGAATACGACTGGTCGAATCGGAGAAGCCATTCGGTGCGTTCAGTCTAGTTACTGCTAACTCAGATCTGCCGAAACCCAGCGTCGCATATGTTGGCGGCTTCTTCAGATGTAAAAATTTCGCGTCCGTTCCCCGTACGCACCCTTTGCGACTGTGGCATGCACTCCTAAAACATGACAGTCTTCCTAAGAAGAAGAGTTTACCTCTTCGCGGTGGCTCTATCTGTACGTCGGGCCAGTCAGAGACTGCCGCCGGCTCATCATCATTGAACACAATCTCGCCTAGCGCTTTTCTGTCGCAGTTTCTTGCGTCTGCCATTCTTCGATGGAATGTTTTAGTAACGGGAAACGGGCTTGACGGGCCGACCCCAAATGGTCGGCCAACCGGAAACTGGAATTCGGTCGCTTTGTGTGCGAGCCGTGTGCCAGGTTTGCGACAAAACGCTGAAGCCGATACGGGATCACCGAGCTATCGGCCAACGCCCCCCCCGTCTGTCTGCGCTACTTCCACAGTTTGACCTGACCTCTGCTCACTGATCGTCTTTATGGTTCAGACGAGAAACAATTTTCGAGTAATTGATCGAGGACTTCACTGCGCCTCTTTTGGCGTGCAGCGAGAGCGAGAGTCTCGTAGACCTCTGGACGCTTACTCCGCCAGTACACAGCGTCCCACCATTCGATTGCTTCCAGTTCGGCCACTAAAAGTTCAATCTTTCCCATAACCTCTTTTGAAGCAACCGCATCGCACAAAGTGCTTGCATTCCGATAGCCACTCTTTCCGTCATCTTTTTCGGGCTTTAAGTATCTGTTGACCCCAAGGATGCCGTTATTTCGGCAGGTGCCGGGCCCTTCGGCATCGTTAAAAAAATCACGAATGGCCCTAAAGTTCACAAAGTCCGGCCGACTAACGAACCAAAGTAAGGGGATAATCGTGGGTATGGGTACGTGTCTCTATTGTTTACTCATCCTCTTTATTCTTCGGTGCAGCGTTTCTCTGTTCGATCCGCGCCCGGGGCCGCCGATCAGTGTCAGAGCATCCTCAGCATTGAACGGAAATTGGCGGACCGACGATTGGCCGGTCGAGCTCAGCGTAATATCCACGCGGCGATCACTCGCAGAACAATCGTCCGCATATTTCTAAGAGCCCTTTGACGCTCTTCTGGACTGAGCTGAGGATTATTCTCGACCGCGTCCTTTACTTCGACTTCGCTCAGAGTAAAACGTTCATGTGCCGAGACGCGAAGCTTCTGGGCAGCCGCTTGCCCCCGCGGGGCGGATGCAAATCGGGCTGCTAACCGCCCGCCAGTTTTCACCGCCGCCACGTACGCAGTCAATCAGACTGCAGGAATGTTTGGAGGTGAAAATGTCGGCGAGATTTAATCTGAACATGGGCCCTATAGCTGCGGGCGTGTTGATAGTCCTGCCGATATTGCTCATTTTGAGTCGTGCGTCTGCACAGAGCGACCCTGATCCCGAGGAGGACTTGTTTGTTGGATATCAATGGCTGCATCCCGGCGCCCTCCCGGCTCCTTCGGTGGCCCCGAGTGCGATATGTTTTGTGCAGCCGAATGAAGTCACAGTAGGTGAACCCATCACCTGCACCGACTCGCGTGGGCTGAGGGCTCAAGCTTCGACGCAGGTCGTGGTGGAGAACCCGCCTCCTCCAAAACCGGAGATCGAAGTGATGGAAGCTCGCCTTAGCCTGCGCAGCATTTACTTCCCGACGGCTATGCCGCCGATCAGGAATCCCAATGCGTGGCTAGTTGTCAGTCAGCGGCAAACCCTTTTTGCGCTCGCGGCCGACTTCAAGAAGGATCTCGAAAGCAAGCCGGAGGCGTACTTGATCCTAGAGAGCTATGCCGACCCGCGGGGCCCAGCTGAATACAATCAAAAGCTCTCCGAGCGTCGTGTCGACCGCGTCAGGAGTTTCCTTATCCAACAGGGTCTTTCCGAGGCCGAAATCGATACCAAGGCGTTTGGCGCTCTCCGTAGGAGCGTGCAATAGCTAATGACAATCACTGCTGGGAGTACCGAATGAAAGTGGTCAGTCGAACGAGGCGCTATTTGGCAGCGCTGACAGGCTCGTCCCCGCGGCATAAAGCCCAGCAAGTAAGCGCGACGACCGCGGCACCTCCAACTCCAACGACCCAAGGAGTGTTCAGAATGGCTCCGGCAGCGCCGAGTTCCGCGGCAGGCTTTGCCGGCACCCCACATCGTTCCTCGCGTGTCACTTGCTCGCCTTGGTGCACCGTCACGTCCGAAGATCCGTCCTTTTTCGAAAGCCGAGTAACCGCACCTCGGTAGTGGATCTTGTCATCATTCTGGTGCGCCGCTACCATCACTCTCCCATCAACATCGGTGACGTCGTAACGATTCCAATCTTGCGTAAGAGGAACGACGGTAATGCAGTTCACGCGCACTTTCAGTCCTCGGGAGGTGTTCACTTGCAAGCCGCCATGCTCGAGGACGAGTTCGGCTCCCTCGAATTGCACAATGGTTTCAGGTTGGACCGTGACTGTGGACCCGTCAGCGTCGATTTTCGCCCAATTGCCCTTCTGGGTCTGCACCAGGTCATGCAGAAAGATCGCAGAAGAATTGGGCGCGGGATTCCCATTCAGCCAGACTCCTCCGTCGTTGTGGAGAATCGCACGAGCGGAGTCCTGCGCAATCAGCGAGGTCGGCATGATTATGATGATCATGCCGCAAACCAGCTTGCGCCATTCGAACAAACGGACTCCCTTCCCCCCAAAAGCCTGCTTGCGCAAGAATAACTTGCAGAATTCTTGGCAGCTATTGACTTGCTAGGTTACCGGAGGATGGGATGTACCCTGCCTTCTCTGCAACAACACCAAGTTGACGGACAGATTGCTGCGCATCCTAGGCCAAGCAGGAGCCCCGCAAATTAAGAGTGATTTTCTTTAATGGAAAACTACACGATGGATCGGAGGCGCCCTAAACCGAACTCTAGGAGTTCTTGGAGTACATCGCGATCACCAAGCTTACTGGGTTACTTCGACGGGCTCGCCGGTTGCTGGTCTTCGAGTAATATCCAGGCCGTCGCACCGAGAATAGCACCCCCGCCAATTCCGATTGCTAGGGGAGAGCTGAGGATTCCCCCAGATGCGGCAGCAGGCGCGGGTCCCCCTGCTCCTCTTTTTTTCTTTTTCTTATTGTCGTTCTGCGACTGCGAATCGTCCGGCGACTGTGATTCCTGTCGAGTGGTTTGCTGACCTTGCGGCAGTGTGGTGGTACCGGCGTCATCGCCGATGGCCAAGTCGCCCCTTCGCGCTGCGATCTGAACCGTACCATCCACATCTCTGACTTCAAACTCGGTCCAAACACTGGCGGCCGGTGAGACGGTCAGATTGCCGACTCGAGTCGCCTGCAATTTCGAAGTCGATATGGTTACACCTCCGTGCTCCAACTTGACATTGCTGCCCTCATACTGAACCAGCGAGTCATTCAGAATCAGGACGATGGAGCCTGAAGAGTTTATGTTGGCAGCCGAGTCCGCGTTGGTCTGTACCAAGTCGCCAGAAAAGATGGCGGAAGATCTTGTGATGCTCGCGCCATTCAGCAACGCGGTTCCGTGGCTGTAGAGCATAGCACCGGGTCGGTCCGCTGCAAGTAAAGCAACTGGAACGAGCGTGACCAGCACGCAGCTCAGAATTTCCAAATATAAAGGCCTTAACATGGCAAATTCACGTCCTTCGGGGACTAATAAAGCTGATTTGAAGGCTGGCGCGCCAATCAAAATCGGCGTAAAGTTACGTGCTACCCCCGTAACCATACTCTCTATTAACCAGCTTGGTACCTCGTTCGTCGAATCCTACCTTGGGACGTTGTGTCAGTCAACGTTTTTTGTGCTGTGGACGTCGCTTTTCTGCCCTGCCGAACGAACTACCGTTCGGTGGGGTAGCTTACTCCCGGCGTTCGGTAGAGTGGGGTAGATTGCGCCGGTCCTGGATGGCCAACCGAACCAGAGTGTCGATACAGGGCGTCCCTGGGAAATCAACTTTTCCGCTATCAAACTAAGAATCTTCGCTACCGCCCCCTTACATAGAAGCCCAGCAGTGAAGCTTCGAGTGCCGTCGAATCTCCCGCGTCACTCCCAATGCAAGATGAGCTAACGAGCCTCGAGAATGTAAGAATTACGAAACGAACCCAATAGCTGAGAATATCAGGTTCGGAATTACCAAACGAACCAACGATCGAAAATGTCGGCTCAATTACGAAACGAACCCATTAAGACCCTAGGTTTGGGTTCAACGCCACTGATCAATCGCCTTCCACCAAATCAGCCGCAACCATTCATCCACAAAGGTCTTCGCCCATTGGCGATGCATCCACCACCTGCTTCCGAATCCCGCGTCATTCCGCGCTGCCGCAACTGAGAATTCACGTCCCGGAAACTCTCGCCGAAAAATCTCCAGTGCGCGCCTGGTATGAAAATCCGAGGTCACGATGAGCACGCTTTTCGCACCTTGCCGCTGCAAACATCTTTCCGCTTCTTTGGCTTCATCTTTGGTAGACAACCCATCGATGGCACAGATGCTGACCGACGCCGCCTGCGGCAGATCATGAATGTACTTCTGAGCTAATTCAATCTGCGTAAATTCGTAGAGCTTCTCGTTGTTCGGAAC
>JBAWBG010000021.1:0-1913 GCA_049589695.1 Candidatus Sulfotelmatobacter sp.
CACACGCGGGGTAAGCAAGGCGACATCTGACGCAGATCTCGTCCTTCCACGCCGCGAATTGGGAACTGCTTCCTTGCGCGCGTTGAGTTCGTGCGATACCTTCAACACTAGTTCTGCTCCAATTCTGCGATGGACCATTCCTGCTCCAAGTGCGGACACAGCGTCGAAGATGGCAAACCGTTCTGCGGTCAGTGCGGAGCGCCCCAGATTCGCGTGATCATGCCAGAACTCGCGGCTATAGCCACGGGAAGTAGCGCTTCGCTCGACCTCCCAATTTTGTCCGCTGATTCACCGACAGTTCCCGGGGCCTTAAACGCCTCCACACTTTCGGGCGGGTTGGTGTGGCCAACCGCTATTCGCGCCTGCGCGATCGCGGCATTGATCGCGGCTTTCGTGATGGCGCTGGGGCTGATGGTTCCTCTGCTCGCCGTGTTGGGAGCTGGAGTTCTCGCCGTTAATCTTTACCACTGGCAGAATCGAGGATGGAATGTGAATGCGCGCTCCGGAGCAAAATTGGGAGCGCTGTGCGGCATTCTCTTTTTCGGAATCTCGGCCGTCTTCGAGACGCTGGCAACAACGTTGTTTCATACCGGAGGGCAATTTCGCCAGAAGATGCTAGAAGCATTGCAGCAGGCGGCCTCCCGCACCAGCGACCCGCAGGTACAAAGCGCATTCGAAAGTCTGAAAACGCCTCAGGGCATTGCTCTTATGCTGGTCTTTGGGCTGGTTGTCTTATTCCTGGTGTCGATTGCTGCGGGGAGCATTGCTGGTGCATTGACGGGCGCTTTCCTGAGTCGCCGAAACCGGCCGTAAAGCCACATTGGCCAGCCTTGCCGCAGGCCGCGTTGGCCGCGTATGATGCACCGTTTGCCTTCTTACGCCATGAACAGACCGGCACGCGGATCACTGCTCGGCATCGAGCATCTCGAGGACAAAGAAATCTTGAGCTTGCTCAAGCTGGCAGGAAGAATGAATCCGCTCAAAGCGCGGCCGCTATTGCGCAATAAACGCATCGTGCTGCTGTTTTATGAGGCTTCCACGCGCACGCGGTCTTCGTTTGAAATCGCTGCCAAGTCGCTAGGCGCTATCACGACTCTGGTGCAATCGTCCGGATCGAGCATCGAGAAAGGCGAATCTCTAATCGACACCGGCTATACTCTGCGGGCGGTTGGCGCGGACGCCATCGTCATTCGACATCCGGCGGCGGGCGCACCTCTCTTGATGGCAAAGCATCTCGATATTCCCGTGATCAATGCCGGCGATGGAATGCATGAGCATCCCTCTCAAGCTCTGCTTGATGCCTTCACAATTCTGAAATATAAGAAATCGTTCAAGGGTTTGCAGGTTGCGATTCTCGGCGATATCTACCACAGCCGCGTGACCCGTTCCAACTGCCACCTGTTAACCCGGTTTGGCGCGAAGATCACGCTTTGCGGGCCTCCTGAATTTGTACCGGAAGTTGCCGCCACGCTTGCTCCGGGGTTACGTGTGACCCGGCATATTGAAGACGCGTTGCGCGGAGCAGATGTGATCATGCTGTTGAGATTGCAGAAAGAGCGCCTGGCCGGCCAGAAGATTAGCGTGCAGGATTATATTGCGCGCTACCAGATGACAACGGCGCGCGTGAAACTGGCCAAACGCGATGCAATCGTTATGCATCCCGGACCCATCATTCGCGGGCTTGAGTTGACGGCGGAAGTGGCGGACGGTCCACAGTCGAAAATCATTGACGAAGTTCACAACGGCGTTCCTGTGCGCATGGCGATTTTGGCGAGAGCATTAGGCAAGGCGAAATGAGTCACGGATTTTCAGGGACTAACGTCGAAACCCAAAATGGCTAACTCCAAATCCAAGCTGGGCTCGTTGCTCATCAGGGGCGGCCACCTCATCGATCCCGCGGCGAAGATCAATGC
>JBAWBG010000022.1:0-7888 GCA_049589695.1 Candidatus Sulfotelmatobacter sp.
AAGCGTACTTCACATGGACGAGTAACCGGCTATCCGGAAAGTCAAATGACAATGCCTGGTAGACGCTCAACTCCAGGACGGTCGGCAACCTTTACCTTAGGGTTACTTCACTCTGGAGCAACCGAAAGTGACAGGGCAGACCACATCGACCGTTAACCTACCGATCATCCAAGTCGACACCAGCGAACGCGTCAATTTCTATTGCTTTCCCGTGAGCTGCCGGATTAGATCTACCTCTGCCTCTCGATATGGTGTTCCGTCGGGACGGAGCACCTCGTGAAACCACACGGGCGGCTGATCGCAAATATAAGGATGCTCCCACGAGTCCCATGGCAAATAGGTCTGAGTCTTGCCGGCGACGAATCCCCAATTGATCGCCCCCACGCGCTCCGCCTTCGCAATCGGCAACACTGTGTCAAACGTGCTGCCGAGTGATCGCGCCATGTATTCCGTGCAGATTATCGGCCGATTGTACTTCTTCAACCAGGCCACTTCACGCTTGAAGTACTCCGGCCAGCTGTAGTTGTGAAAGGTGAGAATGTCAGATTCTCGCAGTTGAATCTGCTGCAGCTCGCCGAGGTTTGCCCCATCCGGTGAGGTGTCAACCGCCCACAGTCCGCTGGTGAGAGGCTGCGTGGGCTTCACCTCGCGCGCCCACTCGAATGCCTGGGGCAAAAGCGCTGCCACTCGGGCAATCTTGTCTTTCTCTTGCAGCTCCTCTTTCGCATAGCTCCCGGCGTTATCGGCACCCGGCTCGTTCCATACGTCCCATGCAAGAATGCGATCGTCCTTGGCGAACGCTCCCACCACGCCCTGCACGTACGCCTTCAGCCGGGGATATTGGCTTGCGTCGGCCAGTGCTGCTGCCCCAGGACTCTGCACCCAGCCTGAGTTATGAACTCCTGGAATCGGCGGATGCTGCGGGCCCAAATGAGGCAAAGGGTCCCAGCATGAATCGAAGAGCACAAACATGGGACGAATGTGGTGCCGCGACGCGATGGTCAAGAAGCGGTCGATACGCTTCTTAAAGCCGTCTGGATCCTGCTGCCAGAGCAGGTCGTGTAGAAAAACACGCATGGTGTTCATGCCCATGGCTTGGGCCCAGCTCAATTCAATATCGATCTCCGCCGGATCGAAAGTCGCCTCCTGCCACATCTCCAATTGGTTGATCGCCGACTTGGGAACGTAATTACTGCCGACCAACCAAGGCTGTTGCCGGTACCAGGCATTCGCCTTCTGCTCTGGCCAGCGCGCGGTTTGCGCCCACACTGTGCTCGCGCAAAAGCCAAGGACGACCAGAATTGACATGCAGAAAACGAAATCGACTCTTTTCACGGGTGAACTCTGCTTTGCGTTTATACGCTAGGGGTTGGGCACTTATCAACGGTTCAATCGATTAGAGAATACGACCGCGGATTCCGGACAGATGGCCGGCAATCCGGAAGTAATCCAGAAACGGGCTTCGAGGAAGCGCGAAAGCAGCTTCACGCGTGCGATTCAAAGGAATGCGATTTGGCACTTCGCGCGCCACTAGCAGGCAGTCGGGAACTCCAGCCGAAATGATCATTTGGATCGATTAAGAATGTTCGCTTGCCGTCTGACGTAAGGAACTCTGTCATTGCACCCCGACCCATTCAGTTTGCAATTTCGGCGCTTGGTTCAACGTCTGCATGACCACGCAGTACTGCTCTGTTTTCTCGCGCAATGCGCGCAATTGCTCGGTTGTCGCGTGAGGAGCCACGATTTCAAATCGGGTATGAATGCGCTGAAAGCCGACCGGCACATCCTTCGATATACCGAGCGTGCCTCGAAGGTCCAAATCTCCCTCAACCGTAACGTCAATCCGTTCGATAGGCACTCCCATGGCCGCGGCAACCATCTGGCAGGTAATTTGCGCGCAGGCCGAGAGGGCTCCAAGCAGCATATCGCCTGAACAAGCTGCAGTGCCGGCGCCTCCCACGCCCGCATGCGCCTGGGCTTCATAGATAGCCCGTCCGACGGCAACCGAGCACGCAATAGGAGTCTCAGTTTGACCGCCTCGCGCCTTGAGCGTGATTCGCGAACTTGTGGGATCGTTGCGATATTGTTCCTTCAGTGGTTGTTGAACCGACTTAAGATCCATGTCGAGCTCCAATACTGATCCTGATTAATCGTAGACAGCTCGTGTAGCCCAGCGAATCGCCCTCTTGTACCAAGTCCGCCGACTTGCTAGCATGCGTTTCACGGAGGTTACCACATGCCGAAGTTCGTGATCGAGAGAGAAATACCTGGAGCCGGAAATCTATCCGATGCTGAACTACAGGAGGTTTCTCGAAAATCTGTGGAGGTTCTCAAGGGAATCGGTCCTGAGATTCAATGGTTGCAAAGCTATGTCACGGGCGACAAGGTCTATTGTGTCTATCTTGCTCCCGACGAGGCAATGATCCGAGAACACGCAACCCGGGTAGGTTTACCGGCAAATCGCATCTCCGCCGTGCGTCGGCTGATTGATCCTACTACTGCGGAGTAAACCTGAATCATCAATCACGTTCCCTCTTCTCTCGTCTCGTTTACCTGCCGCATTCAATGTGCTCAATCGCGTGACTTGCAACCTTAATACTGACCTGAGGTGTTCCTAAGGACGTCCTCAATGGCCTTTTCGACCGGCATAACCCACCCCTCCAGCCACACTGTTCGTCCCACCGTGGTAGTGAGAGCCCGTCGTGCGGGGTCCAGACCTTTTTCAAGTTTCGCCTGTTCCGCTGGAGTGAGCGGAGCACCTATGCTCTGGCGCAGCGCCGCCGATGCACCTGCCAGGCGTAACGACCGATCCGGTTCCGATTGCGCCGCTGCAGAGCACGCGAATGATTCCAGGAGCCGCGCGACTCCTCGCTTGTGTTCGAGCGTTTGGAAGAGCCTTATGCTTTCCCGGTAGAGCGAATCTGCCGCGCGATAGTCTCCCTGCTCTCGAGCGAGGTTGCCCAGATCGGCTAGCGAGCCGGCGATTCCCCACTTGTCGTTAAGCTCTCGAAAAGCTGCCAAACTCTGTTCGTAAAGGGACCGCGCCACTTCGCAATGTCCTTGGTCACGCGCCACGTCCCCTTGGTGGTTTAGCGCCCAAGCGACACCCGTTCGGTCCCCTAGTCCCCTGAAGGTGGATAGACATTCCTCGTAGAGCGAATGAGCGTGTGTGTAGTCTTCCTCCAGCTTGACTACGTTCGCGAGATTACTGAGTGCGCGAGCGACCCCTGACGGATCGCGCAGTTCTCTCCATAGCGCCAGACTCTCTTCGAAGATCACGCGCGAGGCTGCCAGATCGCCACTGTCGCGCGCAATGACAGCCAGGGCATTGAGCGAGACGGCGATCCCCTGCTTGTCCTCTAACAGCCGGCCGAGCTCCAAGTTCTCCTTAAGAAGGACGTCCGCAGCAACATAATCGCCTTGCTCTCCGGCCAATACTCCTGCCGCAAATAGCGCGCGTTGGCGGGCGCTGCCCGGCACCAACGCCGCCCCGAGTTTCAGCAGTTTCCCAAGCTGGTCACGGCCTTCCGCGAGATACTCCCGCATCTCCCAGAAGCGAAAGAGTGCTGAACCGAGACGCAAGCCCCAATCTGCGTCACCTGTTTTTGTGAGCCACTCCACGGCCGCGCGAAAGTTGTCATGTTCCAGCTCAAACCGGTCCAGCCATCCCTTGGGATTCCCGCCAGTATCTTCGGCGGCGCCTTCTTCGGCCAGAACCAGACAGTAGGCCGCATGGGCTCTCCTTGTTTGTGCTTCTTCTCCGCTCTCCGCCATTTTTCCGAGCCCATATTCGCGTATCGTTTCCAGCATCACAAAGCGGGGCTCCCCGTCTGTTTGCTCGACCTGCCGTGCCAGACTCTTGTCCACTATCGATGCCATCCCATCGAGCACATCCAATCCCAAGTCTTGTTTCGTATCGCAGACAGATTCCACGGCTTCCAGAGTGCATCCACCCACGAAGACTGAGAGCCTCCTGAATAGCTTCTGCTCGGGCGGGCTCAGCAGATCATAGCTCCAATCGATTGCCTGACGAAGCGTCTGCTGCCGAGCGGGCAGATCGCGCGCGCCCCCCGTCAACAACTGCAGTCGGCTCGCCAGCCGGGTGCGCATCGCAGAAGGCGAAAGAAGCTTGGTGCGGGCAGCTGCAAGCTCGATGGCGAGCGGCAGCCCATCCAGACGCGAGCAGATCTCTGCCACAGCAGCCGCGTTGTCTTCCCTGAGTGTGAAATCCGGCTTAACGGCTGTGGCGCGTTGCACGAACAGTGCAATCGCCGAATACTGCCTGAGCACGTCCACAGTTGGTAAGGATTTCGTATTCGGCAGTGCGAGCGGCGGCACGGGGAACTCGTGTTCGTCGTAAACGTGAAGTGCGGCGCGACTCGTCACCAGAAACTTCAGCTGGGGTGCCACGGCCATCAGTTCAGCCAGCATTGACGCCGCAGGGAGGACGTGCTCGAAGTTGTCAAGCAGTAGAAGCATCGGTACGCTTAGAGAATTCTGCAAGTACTCCTTCAATGTCTTGAGCTGTAGTTGCCCTCCGGCTTCACGAACTCCCAGTGTCTGCGCAATTATGATGGCGATCGACCCCGGATCGCTAATCCCCGCGAGTGGCACAAAATAAATGCCTGACGGGAAGTGTTCCAGTGTGTCTCGTGCCATCTCCAATGCGAGACGCGATTTGCCAATGCCGCCGGGTCCCGTAACCGTTACCAGGCGCACATCAGGTCGCAGCAACAGTTCTTTGCCCGCCGCCAACTCCTTATCCCGCCCGACCAGCACGCTTCCCGGGATCGGCAAATTGCTCGGACGAGTCTTCGAGTGCCTATGTTGAAGATCCAACAGCCGGTCTCGTATTGCAGCGAGGTCGCGTGCCAGATCGCGGGTAGAGAAGTAGCGGCTCGCGGCCTCTTTAGCCAGACAACGTTCAACCACCCACCAGAGCGGAGCGGGAATCTCAGGATTCAACAAGCCGATCGGTTCGGGCTCTTCCTGAACAATCGCCAAAAGAGTCTGCGCCTGCGCCTGCCTTCGGAATGGGTTTTTTCCGGTTGCCATTTCGTAAAGAACTACTCCGAAAGAGAACTGGTCTGACCGGAAGTCGACCGTCCCGCCGCTCGCCTGCTCCGGTGACATATATGCGAGGGTTCCCAGAATCATGCCTGCCTCAGTTTGCAGAGGAACTGTGGTGGAACTAGGGGATGAATCCTCGCCACTAATTGTGATTTTGGCCAACCCGAAATCAAGGATCTTCACCGTTTCTTCCGAGACCATGAGGTTCTCGGGTTTTAAATCTCTGTGGACGAGGCCGAGTTCATGAGCCTCGGCCAGCCCCTGGGCGATCTGCACCGCGATCGAAATCAGCCTCCGCATAGGGAGAACGCCCCCACCGAGCAGTTGGCCCAGCGTCTTTCCCTCGACGAACTCCAGTACAAGGAAGTCGATATCATCCTGGCGCCCGATGTCATGCAGAGTGCAGATGTTGGGATGAGAAAGCTTGGAGATGGTTCGCGCTTCATTCTGAAGACGCTGGCGCAGATCGGAATTCTGCGAGAAACGGTCAGGTAAGACCTTAATGGCCACTTTGCGGCCCAGGCGAGTGTCCAGTGCACGGTACACCTCGCCCATACCGCCAGCTCCGATTTGCGACACAATCTCGTAGGGACCGAGTCTCGTTCCGGAAGTGAGTCCGCGCGCCCTGGGCAGTTGCAGAACTTCCGGAGCGGATGCAGCCAAAAACTGGCTTCCGGCCTCCTCGTGAGAAGCGATCAAGGACTCTACTTCGCCGCGCAGATCGGCATCTCCTCCACACGCTGAGTAGACATAGGCCTGACGTTTCTCGCGGTGTAACTGCAGCGCTTGCTCAAGGATATCTTTGGTACGTTCCCAACGTTCTCCCCTCATGCACCGGATCTCCTAGACATTTCCCTATGCAGCCAGGCACGAGCCGCAGTCCAATCGCGTTGGACCGTGGCGGTCCCGATCCCCATTACCTCCGAGATTTCCTCTGAGGAGAGACCGGCGAAGAAACGTAACTCAACCACGCGGGTCTGTCGCGGATCGAGTTCTGCAAGTGCATTTAGGGCATCATTCAATGCAACGACATCCACGTCGTTGCGCTGCGGGAGAGCTTCGATATCGTCCAGCATGACCATGCAGACACCGCTTCCACGTTTTGCGGCGCGACGGCTGCGAGCGTAATCGACGAGGATTTGGCGCATGAGCTGGGCTGCGATTGCGAAAAAATGTGCGCGCCCCTCCCACTCCGGGAAATTCTGGCCAACCAGCCGAAAATAAGCCTCATGCACCAGCGCCGTGCTCTGTAAAGTGTGGTCCTGACGCTCATTCCTCAAGTGCCGGTGAGCCAGACGCCGCAATTCTTCATAGACCAGTGGCAGAAGCGCGTCCAAGGCCTCGCGGTTCCCATCCCGCCAGCGCTGCAAGAGATTTGTAACCTCATTTGGGTACGGATGCACCACAGGATTCGCTTCGCCCCGGAAGCACTTTGCACGGTAGCGTATCCCTTCCCACTTGGGGTGTCAAACGCTGAGAAAGGGCGCAGTCCGCGTTATTCAAAGAACTATTTCTCCACAGGATGATCAAGTCCGCCCTTTTTTTTCGCCTTTACAGGTAGGGGGATTTTGAACCTCAGCAGAATCGAGCAAGTTGTTCGTAAAAAACATTAAGGAGAATTACACCATGACAAACACAGTTTTTGCCGCTTCCAATAGATCCATGCTGCTGGTTGCCTTGCTGGCACTTACCTGCCTTGCCTCAGCCCAGGAGAAACTGCAGCCAGCGGGACAGGGGGAACAGAGCAAGCTCGTTGAGATGGTTCGCAATGCCACGAAGCAGTACCTCGATGTCAACAATGCCGTCGCAGCGGGATACCAGCCGTTCCTCGGCTGCGTTACCGGCCAAGACCACGGCGCGATGGGCGTGCACTATGTGAATGGCACACTGCTCAGCGCGGGCGAAATTGATGCCTCACATCCACAGGCCCTGATCTACGAGCCGTTGAAGAGTGGAAAGATGCAGTTAGTCGGCGTCGAGTTCATCGTGTTTGCCGAACCCTGGCTGACGAACAACAACAACACTTCACCAGTGCTGGAAGGGCAAGTCTTCCAATACGTTGACAGCCCCAACCGGTTCAATATACCTGCTTTTTTTGAGCTTCATGTCTGGGCTTGGCGGGACAACCCGCAGGGTGCATACGTAGATTGGAACAACCATGTGACTTGCGCGAATGAGTAAATTGCGGGAGGAGAGGTATTTGCTAAGGTTTGTATCTCTCAACCGAGACTTAAGTTTATTCATACGCCATGAAGTGCGCGAGAACTGAAGGAAACAAATTCTTTCAGGGAGCCGTACCTCGCTGGCGCTGCACTAAGACTGAGGGAGGGGCGGAAGCGAAGCATATGGGTGAAATGGCCAGTATGCTTCACGGGCCGCCCCTCGGCAGCCTCGCGAAGAATCGCCTGGCTGAGTAGCCCATTCCTTCCCATTTTTGGCGATGAAATGGGGAAAGGGAGAATTGCCTCGTTTTAAGACCTATTTCTCGATCGATGATCTAATCCGAACAACGTTTCCTGGATCGTCCGAATTTGATGTGATCGACTGGAAAGTGTCCCCTGCGAACAGGCTGCTTGCATCGAGCGATTGTTTTATTAGCTTGCGCCTCTTCAAGCACACTGCCAATTAAAAGCCATTCAGAATTCGTGGCGATGGAAGTAGCAGATCATCCAGGCGGATTCAGGCCATAGCCAATGCCTCCTGCTGCAAGGCGTCATCCTGTCGGGGGTCTGGTTAATAGATTGTTACAGGCTGACAAACTTCTTCTGTTCCTGAAGAAGGGATGATAGTTTCTCCCTGTCAAACTTCTGCCCAAGGG
>JBAWBG010000023.1:0-1732 GCA_049589695.1 Candidatus Sulfotelmatobacter sp.
CCCATGGATCACAGCTATCGCGCCGCGCTAGCCGGCAATGGCAACAACGGACAAAACGCGCGTCGCGGACCTCGGCCTGGCTTTGCCGCGCCGTTCGCTCCTGCCGACCCGGAGCCTTTGCCCGCGCTGCGGGAAGATTCCAACTCACGCATTTTTGCCTTCGTTGACGACCTTTTTTTCGCCGCCAAGATTCAGGAAACGGCGCGCAAGCTGAATGTTAAAGTCGAGTTCGCCAAGAACGACAAAGACCTCGCCGAGCGCATGCTGCAGAATGGCGAAGAGAAGCCTTCGCTCATCATCTTCGACCTCAACAATGCGAATGCCAAGCCACTCACTCTGATCCCGAAATTGAAAAGCAAACTGAAAAAGGGAACTTCGATTATCGGATTCCTCTCGCATGTGCAGGGTGATCTGAAGCAGAAGGCGCATGAAGTGGGATGTGATATGGTGCTGCCGCGTTCGGCTTTCTCGCAGAACCTGCCACAGTTGCTGCGCCGTCATGGAGCGCCGGAAGAGGAAAATCCGACCGTACAGTAAGGGCTTCGAGTGCACTGCAAGCTCTAGACCGTCAGCGCCTTCGAATCGAACTCTGACTCCTATCCAGGAGGCCAGCCCAGCGAACGCCCTCCCAGCAGGTGCACGTGAAGATGAAATACTGACTGGCCCGCGCCGGGGCCTACGTTCAGCACCGTCCGATATCCCTGCTCAATATTTCTTTGCCGCGCAATCTCGGCGGCCGCTAAGTGGCAGCGCCCAATCGCTTCGGCGTCCTCAGCCTGCGCTTCCTTCAGGCCGGCGAAATGCTTTTTTGGAATGACCAGCACATGGGTCGGCGCTTTCGGATCGATATCCTCGAAAGCCAACACGTGTTCATCTTCGTAAACTTTCTTGGCCGGAATCTCGCCGCGAAGAATGCGGCAGAAAAGACAATTACTGGTAGGGTCGGTCATGGCTATTGCTCTCGCGGAGAATAACACCCGGTGCACCGGGGAGAAAAGTCTTCGAAGCTAATCGAGCCTTACCAGGAAGACTGCACCCTCGGGCGTTCGGGTTTCGGCGGCAAGTTTCCGTGCCCGCTCGCGATCGTTATCGAGTACGTGCACCCGCACCCACCAATCTCCCACAGGACTGCCGAAATGCTGCACTTTGGCAGTCTGATATCGCCGGGCCAGGTGGTTGGCAAACTTGCTGGCTTCTTGTTCGTGAGCGAAACTTCCAATCTGTACCGCCCATTTTCCCCCGGTGGCAAGCGGTTCGGGCGTTTGCATTACTTCGACCTTTACTTGCGCGACTCCAGGCAAGTAGACATCGAGTTTGCGGGCCGCAGCCAAGGACAGATCAAGCACGCGTCCAGGGATGAACGGTCCACGGTCGGTAATGCGGACCAGGGCGGAATGTCCGGTCTTTAGATTGGTAACCCGTACGATGGAGCCCAGCGGTAAGGTGCGATGGGCCGCGGTCATGGCGTGCATGTTATAGACTTCGCCATTCGATCCTACGCGGTTGTGATACGGAGGACCGTACCAGCTAGCCAAACCAGTCTCTGTGGCTATAGGCGTGGCGTTCGCAGGAATTGTGGGTTCTGCCAGATCGGCCTCATTCGCTGCATTGCTTGGAAGACGGTCATTCTTCGCCGCCCCCTCCGGGCGGTTCGTCGATTCGGTAGGGGAAGGCTCCGGTAGCGGAGGCGGTGGCACATTCGAGCGTGCCTGCTTGGGATGGCCACAACCGC
>JBAWBG010000024.1:0-4366 GCA_049589695.1 Candidatus Sulfotelmatobacter sp.
GAGATCGGCGTCGGACGGTTTATCCCGTGGCTGGGCGTGACCGCCAGCAAGTTCTATGACTGGCGGCGGCGGTATGGGTGCGTCAATGAGCACAACGGTTGGGTTCCCCGTGATTTCTGGTTGGAGCTGTGGGAGAAAGAGGCAATCATCGAGTTCCATCTGAAGAACCCGCTGGAAGGCTATCGGCGGCTGACGTTCATGATGCTCGACGCTGACGTTGTGGCCGTCAGTCCGGCGAGTGTTTGGCGAGTGTTGAAGCAAGCTGGATTATTATCCCGGTGGAAGAGTAAACCTTCGCGCAAGGGAACCGGTTTCGAGCAGCCGTTGCAGCCGCATCAGCACTGGCATATCGACGTTTCCTATATCAACCTATGCGGCACCTTCTATTACTTGTGCAGCACTCTAGATGGGTTCAGTCGTTTCCTTGTCCATTGGGATCTGCGTGAGTCCATGCGAGAAGCTGATGTCGAAGTGATCCTGCAGCGAGCTAAGGAGAAGTACCCGGAAGCGAAACCGCGAATCATCTCCGACAATGGTCCGCAGTTCATTGCTCGCGACTTCAAGGAGTTCATTCGCATCTCGGGCATGACGCACGTCCGAACTTCCCCTTACTATCCACAGTCGAACGGCAAGATTGAGCGCTGGCACAAGTCGCTGAAAAGCGAGTGCATTCGGCCGGGAACACCGCTGTCGCTGGAAGATGCACGGCGTCTGGTCGAGGGCTACGTAGAGCATTACAACAACGTCCGCCTGAACAGTGCGACCGGCTACATCACGCCGAAGGACGTGCTGGCAGGGCGTCAGCAGGAGATCCACGCGGAACGCGACCGCAAGTTGGAAGCCGCCAGACAGCAGCGCCAGAATCGCCGCCAGCGAGCCGCGCTTATCGCGGCTGGCCGGGCCACCCGCGAGGCAACCCGATAAGCATGAGCCCAAAAAGACCCCAAGATGCCGCAAAGAACACTTGTAAGGCCTCTCGCGGTTTGGCTTTGCCCACACAAACTGCGAGAAGCGCAATACAAGCGCAGGACGCCACAATTAGAACCATCACGCGAAGAACGGGCTCCGAGCAATAAGAGTATCTCTCAGAAAACCACTTGAACGCGCAATACCAGTCGCAACCGATCCCGCCCATGGCTAGACACAAATGAATCCACCAAGGCTGCCTCCGTTTTACCGTACCTTGATTCTCGATGACCTGCCGTCCTTCTCGTCTCGACGTTTAGCGAGGGCGTGGGGCTTAACCGAAGCTATATCTTGATCGGGGATCATGGAAGGTAACTGTTGTAATCAAGCGCGATCACATCTGGCGGAATCACGGGCCAACTGGATCTAGAGAAACGGCAGGTCGTTGCGGAGCTACAATGATCTTGCCGGACGAAACGGAAGCGGGCACTGCGGGGACGCAACCATGCTGAGGGATAGCCCGGTGGGCTCATCGAGACGATGAACGGGGCGCGAGGACTCGTTCTTGCGCCTCCCAACCTCCATCGGATCGAAAGACCCCCATGCCTTGAAAATCCCCGCCCGAAGGGCGGAATACTCACTAACGGAGAACGTCGCTTCTCCATTTCAGGCTGAACCAAGACAGCGGGGTCTCGATAACACTGCAATTCTTACGCGATTGCTCTGGTTTGCCATGGTACCTGTTCCATTGTTTTTTTTCGGCGTAGATTGGTTCGCTTTGCACGTACGCTCACTGAGCACGTTGAATGTCGCTGCTCAATTGACCTTACCGTTGATTAAGTCTGTAGGATTAGCTCTGGTTGTTTCGGCCACTGCAATATTCGGTTTCATTCTCAAGTCACTCACCAGCATCCTCGACACTATTCTTGACGTTGACAATTATCTACGCACTTCTCCCGAGGATGAAACTCCGCGCGCGCGTGTCGCGGAACGCTGCACGTCGCTACTCCGGTACATCGCTGCGTACCGCGACGATCAAAACCGTCCTTACTCAAAACTCATCTTTGTTGCGCATAGCCTGGGTTCAATGGTTACTGCTGATTTGCTGCGCTATCTCGAGCGCTCGGCCCACGATTGCCCGGATGATGGTTTGGTGCGCTACGGATTCCGCCAAAAACCCATGCCCGCTGGCCAGTCGAAACTTCCGATTTGTGTCTTTTCTATGGGTTGCCCTTTGCGTCAGTTGCTCAACCGCTTCTTCCCACACTTATATTGGTGGGTTTCCGACATCCCAGACAATTCTGCGAAGACCCTAGGCCCTCCTGTCGACCCGCCGCCGACGATCGCTTCACCTCACCCCCTCCCTAGGCCCGACGAGATGAACGTGGCTCATTGGTGCAACGCGTATCGCAGCGGTGACTACATCGGGCGCTGGCTGTGGGTGGGACAGTGGCTGAACCGTAACGTGTCCGGGGTCACGACGCAGCACGCCACGAGTGCGGCTTTTGTCGAACCCGACGGATCGCGATCGTTTACTGAAATGTGCATTGGCCTCGGTGCGCATACCCACTACTGGGATCGTAGCGCTCCTGATATTGCGGTCCAGTTAGATAACTTAATTACCTAGTTCCGCAACCATACGCGGAGAGCACTCTTTGGCGCGAACGAAACGAAATTCGACGTTTGGCCGCTCAACCAAGTCTCCGGATGGCTAAGCTGCCGGCATCGATATCGCGCTATAGACTTGCAGGCCTCCGCAAATCTCGATTCAGATGCTGACATTCTATGGAAGTGTCGCGAATCATTCTCAACGAGAACAGTGCTTCGGACGCAGAATCCTTAACTGTAGTTTTCCACTATTTGTTGCTCTTCGATGGCTACAAGCCCTCGATTGCTCGGCCGACAGCCCGAACAACGAATCGGGCCTCGCGATCACGATCGTCGACCCCAGTCACATTCATATGATCCAATACCATCTCTACCCACTTTGAATCTTCGTGCGTGAACATCTTCTTGAGGGCTTCCACGGTTCGGGCAACGGCGGGTTCCTGAATTGATCTTGCGAGCATTTGCCGAATTGTGGCCGCATCCTGGGAGTAGCGGCAATAGTAGTAAATGTCGTAGGGGTCCTTCGGTTTTTCCCGAAACTTGGTAACAGTCGCCTTCAAGATCAAGAACCCGACGGCGTCAGGCACGGTAATCTCAAAGGTCTCGATGCTCTCTCCCTCTTGGCAATGGATTTGGATCGTCTCGATGTGGTTGCCCAAATCTTCGCCACCATCCGCCAGACAGAGTTGAAGGCTTGATGTCGCTCCCTGAACTTTTACGAGGGCTTCGTCTTCATTCTTTCGCGGCAGGTCCGCCAGAAGATCGAGCTGTACTACGTTGCCTTCGATGCTCTTTTCGTAGCGAAATGCGTCCGTCTTGCTGGGTTCGAAGGCCAGCGGTTCTGAAAGCAGGTTCTTGATTCGGTCGATCGCTTCCCGCTCACGAGCCTTTGCTCGCAAGAGAACATCGATGTCCAGGCTCATGCTGTGGTTGGTTTGGGAATGTTTGGCCAGCTCTTTCAGGAATGGGACCCAGCCGCCGCAGATCACCACTTCAATATTCTCTTGCTTCAGAGTCCGCGCGATCTTTAGCAGTTCCAGGAGAACAGTTCGTTCGCGCGAAGCGGGAAAGCTTTTGGTGATCTCGATTGCGTCTGCCATTTATTCCCGGAAAGCTAAGGCGTGCTCGATCAAGAACTCGGCTTGCTCTTCGCCCCTGCTGCCATGAAGGGTAAAATCCACATAGAGTTGTACCGGATTCACCCCAGTGAGTCCGTTCATTAGTTTCCGCGGACGATAGAATACGCCGCCGGTCTCGGTATTGTCGGCAACGGGTGGGGTCATCAAGAGAACGTTGGCTCCTTTGCCGACCGTTTCCAACCTGAGATCTTCTCGTAGTTTATCTGGTGAGACGTTGAGGTACGCGGCCGTCAGTTCCTCTCGCACATTTCGTTCGGTTGGTTCCAAACCGCTGGCAAGGGTAAATGCATGCCGAATACCTTGGCGTTCGCAAACCTCGTGGAGACTGTTGGCGAATTGCATAGGAGGGATTTCGGTGAAGGCATGCAGCACAACTCGATTTTGGACGTAATCCGTTTTTAGTTCCTGCGCAAAGACTCGCAGGAGCTTACGCGGCCGGTTCAGGATCGATCCTTCTGAAGTCCGATCCAACAAGCCATCGTTCTGAAGGCGTCTAGTCACCTGAGAAACCTGTCCCACGCTGAGTTGAGTTTCGGAAGCAAGTTCTTCCAGCCGGTAAGCACGGTACGGGTTGGTTAGCAGCGCGCGAATGATCCGGCGAGACTTTCCCGAAAAGATGTTTTTGATTCCCTGAGGATTCTTGAAAGCGGATGCGGGGCGGACGACGTCGACGTAGATGTCATCGCGAATCAGGGCGAAGGTCCCGTTCAGGT
>JBAWBG010000025.1:0-3172 GCA_049589695.1 Candidatus Sulfotelmatobacter sp.
ATTCTGCATCGTGCAGCACTCCACCGTCGTGTACGTCGTGGAATGCTCTTTCAGGACTAAAGATAAGTTGAGAACCTGCAACGCGAAGACATCCACCCGCTTGAGGAAGCTCTGGGTTTCAAGTCACTCTTGGAACTCGGAGAGCCTGTCTACACCATCGCCATCATTGCTTCACGCGCTGGCAAAAGCGAGGCGTATGTCTACGGTCGTATCAGACTCGCTGACCTTATACCACCCGTGGCCGAGGCGTTCCTGAAAGACCAGATCACCATCGGCCACGCTTTGCTGATCGCCAAGCTCCCGGCTTCGCAACAGCAGGAGGCATTCGCAGCCGCGTTTCGCGGACAGTGGACAAGCGAAGGTAACACCCAAGTCCTGATTCCAGTGCGCGAGCTGGCATTATGCGGTGCACCGCATAAGGCCAATAATGCGGAGTCCACTATTATGCAGACCCCGCACCATGGAACGCCGGGCTGTCGTCAAGGGAGAGCTCCCGCACTCCGCATAATCGTGGGAGCCTTTAGCAAGGCGATGAGCTTGTCCGTAGCCTTGAAGCGGCCAGTGCGCAGCTTTGGGGCGATCGCAGCTTCGAGGGTTTCCAGCTTCACGGTCGGGTCAGCGCGGGTGTAGATCTCCGTCGTTTGCACGCTGGAATGGCCAAGCCAAAGCGAGACCTTCCGCAGGTCTTTGGTGGCTTGGAGGATTGTCATCGCGCAGGTGTGCCGCAGGACGTGCGGCGACACTCGCTTCGATGAGAGAGAAGCGCAATTCTTTTCGGCCGTACGGACGTGCTTCCTGAGGATGTACTCAAACCCTGCACGAGTCATACATCCATCGCGAGCATTGATAAATAGTTCTGGAGCCAGGACCTCCCCTCTGACAGATAGCCAAGCGCGGACCGCCGACGCGGTTTCTTTCCAGAGTGGAATGCAACGCTCTCTTCGGCCCTTGCCGTGGATCAGGACGTTAGGCTCGGGTTGGAGTCTAACGTCAACGACGCGAACGCCGACCAGTTCCGACACTCGCAATCCGCCCGCGAAACAGAGGTGCAGCATTGCGCGATCACGAATGCCGACCCGGCATGATGGATCAGGAGCATCCAAAATACACTGCATTTCCTGTGCCGTGAGGTGCCGGACGAGACGCACGTCCGTTTTCTTGGTAGGAATCGACAGGATGCAGCGAATCTGTTCGAGCGCAGACGGCACCCTATACTCTATGTACCGCATGAACGACTTGATCGCTGCGAGCCGGATGTTTCTGGAACCAGCACCGTTTCCGCGCGTTGCTTCCAGGTCATTCAGGAAGTTCATGATGAGCGTGGCATCGATCTGCTCCACCTGCAACTGCGAGGGCGGGATCTTGAGGCCGTTGCTCGCGTATTCAAAGAGAAGCCTGAAAGCAAGCGCGTAGGAGTCACACGTGTTCGGGCTGGCCTGACGCTCGACCGGCAACCGTTGTTGTAGGAAAGCTGCGATATGCGGCGCGATAAGGGTCATGACCGGCCTCCCATAAAGTATCGTTGGGAGGATTCAGCAATGTTCCTCATCAGCTCGGGCGTCGCCTCCAGATACCAGTACGTGTCCGCGATGTCGCTGTGGCCGAGGTAGGTTGAGAGCGCCAACATGTGGCGGGTGATTCGATCCCGGTCATCGGGGCAGGTTTCAAGGGCCCTCACTGCGAAGGTGTGTCGCAGCGCATGGATCGTCGGCCGGGGAAGGCCCGAATGACGCGGAAGGCCGATCTTCTCGATGGTTCTGCGAAATGCCACGTAGGCGTCGTGCCGAAGCAGCTTCCGCTTTCCCAAACCAACGAATACGTGATCGTCGAATGGGGCAAAGACGCGTCGCTTCGGCAGATAACGCTCCAAGACAGCTTGTGTTGTCGAATGCAGCGGAATCAAACGGCTCTTGCGGAATTTAGTATCTCGAATGAGAAGACCATCCGCGGCGATGTCCTGCAACCGGAGATTAATCGCTTCCGACAGCCGCATCCCCGTGCATGCCAACAGTCCGAAGAATGTGCTGTATGTAAGCCCGCGATACTCGGGGTTGGGGTACCGCCCAACCTCGCACGCGGCTTGGACGAGGCGTTGCACATCTTCCTTTGAATAAATATAAGGAGTGGGACGTCGCGTTCGGTCCTCGCTCCCAAAGATAGGCGGTGGCACTTCATGACGTTGGTCCTCCGCACGCAGGTATCGCGCCAATCGAATTACCAATCCAAGTCGTCTGGCTCGCGTGCGAACGGATGGCGTCGATCCAGCCCACTTTATTGCTGTGTCAGAGCAAACATGGTGTTGGCCCGTTGAATCGGAAAATACTGCGAACCCTCGCAACAGGTTGCCTGACCACTTCATCCCGAATCCCATAGCCCGGCGCACAGCCAGATATGCTTGCACGTCCTGAGTCAGCATGCCTTCACCTCCGGCCATGGCTGCGCTATCTGCCGCAGCGTAAGCACGTCCACTTTGGCGTAAATCTCCGTAGTCAAGAGGGAACGGTGGCGGAGCACGCCAGCGATATCTTGCAGGGATACTCCCTGCCGCAGCATACTGCTGGCAACAGAGTGACGGAGGATATGAGCTGCCCCTCGTTTCGAGCAGTTGACACCGACGCGGCGCATTGCACGCGCAACGATTGCTGAGACCGAAGTGGAGTCATTGAAGGCTCGATACGGAGCGAATGATCGGACAAACACTGCATCGGTGTCGGCCTGGGGGCGATGGTCTTTAATATAAGCCGCTAGCGCATCTCCGACCTCTTGGGTCAGTGGCAGCACGGCCTGGCGGCGTCCCTTTCCTGAAACACAGATCATGCCTTCCCTCCAATCGAGATCGCCGAGCCGAAGCTGAACAATGTCGCCCGCCCGAAGCCCCAGGCGTGCAAGCAAGAGAAGGATCGCTCGGTTCCGCCTTCCGAGCGAAGTCGTCAGATCGGGTGACGCTATGACCTTTTCGACCTGATCGGGTTGTAAGTAGCGCGGCAAAGCGGAGAGCCGCCAATGAGCGAGAGTAGGGACCGACGCATAGAGACTGGCCGGGCACCTGCCCTGCGAGATCAGAAAGCGAAGGAACATGCGGATGGCGCAAATGCTCTTTCTCGCAGACGCCCATCCGGACTGCTGACTCTTATCCAACACGAACTGTCGCAGGTTCCGCGCGTCATACATG
>JBAWBG010000026.1:0-11345 GCA_049589695.1 Candidatus Sulfotelmatobacter sp.
GCAAAAGGCCTCTGCACTAGCAGAGGCTTTTTCTTTTCTACAAAGGTTGATTCAGGATGTTGTGCTAGCCTTTCCGGTCTCCGCCCCAATCCGGTTCTTTCTTTTGCGGAGCATGGCTTAGCGCGTCCACCAGCAGCCGGCGCAGCCGGAAGCGACTCTCGAGATCGGTATTAACAATTTCGAATCCAACTTCGTTTACGCGTGCTCGGCGCAGCAAAACGTGCGCTCGAATCTTTGAACGCATTCCCAGCGAAATCTCCAAATCAGCCTCGCTGCCGATGCGAAGATTATCTTCCTTCGTCCCCATTCCCCCTCCCAGGCTCAGTTCGCGGATCAGAATTTTCGATTTTCCCCACGAACTTCCAATCGTGGCGGCGATTGTGCGCGAGAGCACCATTCGCTCGTAGCGGCGTTGCCGCACCCAGGGACATGCCGGAGCCGTATCTAAAGGGGCGATCGCCAGTTCCGCCGGTTCAATTCCGCTGTCGGAGAGAATCTGGGCGCTATAGCGCGGATCTGTTTTTGATAAAGATTGGGCTGAGGCAATTCTAAGTTCGCGATGATGAACCCATCCAAAGCGCTTTTTTGTCTCCACAATCTCGCGCAAGAGGGTCACTGCTTCCGTATCTTTCAACCGGCCTAGTGATTCAATGGCCTTCAGTTGCACGAAGGGTGAGCGCGAGGCAGCTTCTCCGGGTTTGGCCATGGCGATCAGAGGATGCGCCGCAGTCAGATCGCCGCTCATTCCGATTTCATCAATAGCTTCCGGCAGGACTACCGAATCGAGTACCTCCGCCAGCTCCAGGAGCGTTCGTCCCCGGTCCGGTGCTGCGCCATATGCGACTTGCCGGACGACGATGTCGTGATAAAACCGGTTCCACTCCGGCAAGCGCATGGGCAGCAGCTCGAGCAAGGTGCCCACATCAAGCCGGCTCAACAATCCGACCACCGCTGAGGCCTGTCTTGGCTGCCCGGTTCGCAAAATCTCCCGCAGTTGGGTCAGCGCCGGAGATCCCATTTCCTTCACCAGTTCGATCATGCGATCGCATTCGTCCCGGCGCATGCAGCGGAAGAACCGGTCGGCCAGATGTTCCGCCCCAGTCTGGCAAGTCCTCCGTAAGACCACCAGCAGGTCTGCCGGCACCGGATCGCAGCGCAATGCTTCCTCAATGAATTCCGGAATCCGGTTTTCTACGCCGACTCTGGGCCGCAGATCATTCACCATGACGGGACGCTGCTGCAGCAACATCTCCATCCCGGCGCATACTGCATTCACCGCTTGATAGTTTTTGGCGGCGCTGGATTCCTGGCTGAGCCTTACGAAAGCTGCACTCAGCAGGCTCTGCAGTTCGGCATCTTTCTCCACACAAAGCTGCTCGGCGACTTTGCGGATTGCCCCACCCATTGCTTCGCCGCCCAGTCTGGCATAGAGATCTGCCAATTGACTCAATCCGATTGCGACTTTGCGGCGTGCTTCTATTTCCTTGGTTCCCAGGCAGGCAGAGTAATTGTTCAGAATTTCGGCGGATGTTTGCTTATCGTCGCGGTCGAGCAGCACTTCCACGAACTGCCGCAGGTTGCGCGGCGGCACACACGGGGCTTCATGCGAGAGCAGAACCGTCTTCTTGCCAGACTCCGGCACCTCGGCCCAGAACATCCGATCCAGGATGTCGGCATGAGACTCCACCAGAATGCCGGCCTTATTCATCTTTTCTTCTTGCAACTTCAGAATCTGGCGCAGCGAATCCATCTGCCGGCTCATGTGCTCCATCATCTGGTGCACCGCGTTCACTTTGACTTCGCCTTTGGAATAGCGTTCCAAGGCGAAGCGGATCGCCATGTGCTCGGCGGCCTTCATTAGCAGAGGAGTATCTTCCTGCTCGGTTGTAGCTTTCGCTGCCAGGCTACCCAACAACTGCTGCAAATTCAGCCGCATGTTTGGATCGGTCTGAACCAATTCTTTTTGTAGGTCTTCGGGACTGGCGCCGGGATCTTCTTGCACCTGGCCAAATCGAGTCAACAGCCGGATGGCCTGAACGACTTCGGCCTCCTGCAGCGGAACCACGCCGCCTTCCCAGGCTTGAGCTGTACCGGTTCCCGTTCCCGCGCTGCCGTCAGGGGCTGGCCCTGCGACCCAATGGCCCCCAGGAATGTTTGGGACGCTTCCGAAGGGGACTACAGTCCCTCCAGCTTGTCCCTGCCCGCCGCCTCCTCCGGAGTTCGCCCCTTCCGCCGCCGCAATCAACTGCAGCAGTTTCTGCGGATCATTCAACCATTGCTTGAATTCCGGCCCGAGGGTTTGCGCCGCGATCTGCGCTGCCACGCTGATGTCGCCGGTTAACGGATCGGCGGCCACAAATTTCACTTCATTTATTTTTATGGTGCTCTGTTTGCCTGCGATGGTGAGAGCTTCTTTGATCTGCTTGGATACATCCTGGGCCTTGGAGCCGGCTACGGTAAAGGCGCGCACCAGCCGGGTAAAATCATCGATTGTAACGTCTTTGGAAAAATGCAGGCTAGCCAGCCCGGCAGTGGATAAGAGTTGCCCGAAGCTGCGTTCTGTTTGACCGGTCTCAAGGGGCACTCCATCGAGCAGTAACTTGTTGTCCGAGACTCCGAGCAGGAAGCCGCCGTCTCCGGCAGTGGGCAGACCCTGTTGCAGTTCATTCCATGTGACTTCGAATTGGGCTTCCGTTCGCTTGTGTTCGTAACCGTACATCCGAGCGTACTTAATCAGGATGTTCAGGCTATGGACAAAGGCTCTCGCCGATGCCGCCCGGTTGGCATGGAATGTACCTGCGTTCGTGATAAAGCGCTCCTCGAACCACACTCTGCAAGTAGAAGGTTAAATCGAGACGGTAAGGGGGTGCACATTACGGAGGTAACTGGCAATTGTCGGGAAGTCTGCCCTTTGGTCTTCACCGCCTTTCCTTCCACCGGGCTTGAGTGGAGGTGAACGGTTTCCTCAGCGAAGCGCTCTGGGACCCTCACAGTCACTGGCCATGGTAGTCAACTCCGGCGAATATAGAATGATACGAATATAGAGATATTCTGGAACTTCTGTGTCTCCCTCAACCCCGCGCACAACGCGCCCCAAGAAAGTCACCGGCCTGCGCTACTGGATGTCTCAGGTTCTGAACGAGTGTGAGCATGTCTCTACCAACTTTGCTCCTGACCCGGTTCACGACCTGCGCGTCGCTCTGCGCCGATGCCGCTCCCTGGCTGATGGATTGATGGCCCTCGATCCAGATCCCGACTGGAAGGCCATGAAGAAGGCTGGCAAACGCTTGTTCCAGCGCCTGGGTGCGCTGCGCGACGTGCAGGTGATGATGGAGTGGGTGGAAAAACTTGGCAAAGCCGAAACTCGCGGGGAAAAGGAAGACCCGTCCCCCCAATCTCAACCCGACGCTGAATCTGGATTCCAGTCAGGCACTACGCAGTCTGATCGTGCCGATCCAGTCGCCCGGGCGCTTCTCGAAATCCTCTACCGTCGCGAACAGGAGCAACAGCGCGAAGCTCGAGCGGCGCTCGAGGAGTTTGACCGGAAACAGTGGCGGCAGTGGAGCAAGTCTCTGACCGTGCGAGCGGGACGTATACGGTTGGGAAGCGCTCTGTTTAAACATCTCGCTCTCGAACGTTGGACCGAGGCCCGCGATCTGCACAACCGCGCCCTGCGCAATCGCTCGCAAGTCGCCTTTCATAGCCTCCGCATCGGCATCAAGCGATTCCGCTACATCGTGGAAAACTTTCTTCCTATCGAGCACAAAGCCTGGAGCAATGACCTAAAAGAAATTCAGGATATGCTCGGCGAAGTGCACGACCTTGACGTACTTTGGTCGACGGCCGTCGAATGTCAGGTATTTCCTGATCCAGATTCGCGCAAGCGGTGGCATGAACGAATTGTCTCCGAGCGCACCAAGCGTATCAATCGCTACCGAACGAAAATGGTCGGCGAGAATTCCCTATGGCAGAATTGGCGGGCCGCGCTGCCCCAAGGCAAGCAAATTCAGGTGCTTGCCACACGCCGCATGAAGCTTTGGGCGAATGGTCTCGATCCCGATTTTGTGCACTCCGAACGGGTTGCGAGTTTAGCTCTTCAGATCTACGACGGCCTGCTTGCGTGGGGATGGCAGCCTTCAGTAGATGCCGCTTCTGCCCGCTCCAGCCTGCTCGCCGCCGCTCTCCTGCACGACGTCGGCAAATCCGAAGGCCAGAAAGGACATCATAAGGCAACGTTTGACTTGATTCGCGCCCATGGCAATCCGCTGGGATGGAAGCCAGCGGACCTGCAGCGCGCCGCTATCGTGGCTCGTTTTCACCGAGGAGCCCTGCCCTCTAGAAGACATAAAACTCTGCGCGATCTTCTTCCTGACGAGCACAAAGGCACCATCCAACTCGCAGCAGTTCTGCGTCTGGCCAACGCACTGGACGCCGCGCACGACGGGCAGATTCGCCGCATCCAGATTGAAAATGATCGCATCACGACCAAATCGATGGAAGCTTTAATGATCGCCGCCGAAGGATATTCGCCGCTTGGACCATCCGCCCTGACGATTGCGGCTGAGCGCCATCTGCTCGAGACTCTTTTGCACCGGCCAGTAATTATTAAGCCGCTGATCCCCGCACGAGTTGAAAGATTTCACGCGAGGACAACCGCCCCGGCTGTCCGGCGAAGCTCAGCGAAGCATCGCCCAGCTAGATCTCGCGCATAAACCATCCCGTAGTCAGTAGCTTCCCAGTCACTTTCCATAAGCGATCCCAGCAGCTACAAATGAACATTCATGACTCACGCCCAACTTGTCGAGAAAGCCGTGCGCTGGCTGCGCAGCTACCGTTGCGGAGTCGTGCTCTCCGAGCAAGCCTGCGTCAGTGGCGAGATGCCCGACGCCATCGGATGGAAGCGTGCCTGCCACTCCGTGCTGGTCGAGTGCAAAGTCACGCGATCCGATTTTTTCGCCGATCGCGCTAAACCGTTTCGCCTGAAGCCCGAGCAGGGAGTAGGCTGCGAGCGCTTCTACTTGGTTCCCGCAGGACTTGTGCGCTGTGAAGAACTCCCCGCAGGCTGGGGATTACTGGAACTCCGTCGCGGCAGAATCGAGACCACGCATCTCCCGGCGAAGAATCTTCGCACTGCTACCGGATTTCGCTACGAAATGAATCTGCTGCTCGCGAGCCTGCGTCGGGTCGAAGTCCGGGTGGAACCGCAGAGCATTGCCGACTTCCTCAAGTGGAAGAACCGCATGGCCGAATACAACCGCGGCACCCTCCCCGAAGGGCTGGCTTCGGCCGAGGAAGAATTTAACGTGTTCCTGGAGCCCGATCTGAGCTTGTAAGGGAACCGGGCCTCTGAGCGTAAGTTAGTTGGGTAAGAGCTAGAAGTTAATAGCTAGAAGCCGTTCTTCACAATTCTCTGCGTCCCTCCATCGCCTTGAGCATGGTGATCTCGTCGGTGTACTCGATGTCGCTGCCGACCGGGATGCCCATTGCGATTCGCGTCACTTTCACTCCGACGCGCTTCAATTGCTGCGAAAGGTAAGCGGACGTAGCTTCCCCTTCCACCGTGGGATTAGTGGCCACGATCACTTCATCCACATTGCCCGCATCAACGCGGGCGATGAGGTTGGCGATGCGTAGTTGCTCCGGCCCCACTCCGTGGAGGGGCGAAAGCGATCCATGCAGCACATGGTAGACGCCATTGAAGTGCTTGGTTTTTTCAATGGCGGCTATATTGGTCGGTTCTTCGACAACACACACCAGTCGTTGGTTGCGGGTCGCGCTGGTGCAGTAGACGCACGGGTCAACATCGGTAATGTTGTTGCACACCGAGCACAGCCTGAGGCTAGCCTTGACGTCGCGAACGGCGGCGGCTAAAGCCTCGGCGTCTTCGTCGCTCGCGCGAAGAATGTAGAAGGCGAGCCGTTGCGCGCTCTTCGTGCCTACGCCCGGCAGCTTCTTCAGTTCGTCAATCAACCGCGACATCGGCTCCGCAAATTTAGACATAGGAATTGAGTAATTCTGCGACTGGGTGATCGGGCAATTTAAAAACCCGACAATGAACTGATAGCTGCTACCAGGAAACACGCAGAATGGCGCAATCACCCGACCGCACAATCGCGCAAGGCTTCACAGTCCGCCGATGCCGAGCCCACCCAGCATTCCCCCCACCGTCGATTGCATTGCGTTATCCACCTTGCGCGCGGCTTCGTTCACGGCGGCAAGGACTAAGTCCTGCAGCATTTCCACATCGCCTGATTTCACCGCCTCAGGATCGATTCGCAGGGTAAGCAGTTGCTTGCGCCCGTCCATTTTCGCAGTCACAGTGCCCCCGCCAGAAGTGGCCTCCACCACCGTCTCCTGCATCTTTCTCTGCAGCGCATCATACTGCGATTTTGCCTTAGACATTAATTCTTGCAGATTAAATCCACCCATAGGACCTCGGCTTCCGGCTCCCGCCATTCGGCTCTCGGAGCGCCTGCCCGGAAGCCAGAAGCCGGAAGCTGATTTGTCTATCGCTTCTCCTTGTAATCGATCACCGTTCGAATCTCTGCGCCAAATTTCTCCTGCAGCCGGCGGACGACGGCATCTTGTTCGGCTCGGCCACGGCCGCCCACGCCTGAGTTAGTTCCCGCGGCTCTGGCTCCGCCATTGCGCTGCCCATCCGAGGGAGCCATGGTTGCCCCCGGCACAATCTTCAGTTTGACTGCTCTGCCCAGAACGCCGCTGGCCGAGGCAATAGCCAGCCGCCTGGCATCGGCCCCTAGTGACATATCGACCACGGTTTGCGACTCCGAAACTTTGATCACTACCTCGTTGCCTTCCACCGTCCATTCGCCTGCTTCCAACATTGAGACAAGGATTCGTTGATTGCCATCCATCAGCGCCTGCAGGACAGCGTTCTTTAGTCTGTCGCCAGGCCCCCTGGGCGCGCTATCTACCGCTTGGAGTTGGGAAATTTGTGGCGGCAATTGCACCTGAATGCCAACTGGAGGACTTGGCTGCAATTCTAGCGGAGGCTCAGGAAGTGAACTGACCTGCCGCTCCGGCGTAGTCTCGCTGAGGTTCG
Source organism: Candidatus Sulfotelmatobacter sp. (assembly GCA_049589695.1). Lineage (GTDB taxonomy): Bacteria > Acidobacteriota > Terriglobia > Terriglobales > Acidobacteriaceae > Sulfotelmatobacter. The sequence goes on from JBAWBG010000026.1 coordinate 7,064, forward strand.
CGGGCGCAGCTGCGCCCATGATCACGCGCGCAGATGAGCTCCCTGAGCGCGTTCCCTCAGCGGAGATTTGCGTGTCGGAAAAAGGATTGACGGAAAATGTCTCGGCAGAAGACTCCTGCCGCGGACCAACCTTGCGAGCGGAATCGGCAGCGAAAGGCGAAACCTGATTCGGACGAGCGGACGGAACCGCATCCGTGCGCCGCGCGTCCGCAGGCGAAGCTACGATAGATGGTCGCGTCACAGCTCTGGAATTGTTAACTCCAGTGCCGGAAGAGCCGGCCATGTCGCTGAGCAATTGTTCGATCGGCAGCAAGCGCTGCGCGTGGGTCATCTTGAGCAATCCGAGCTCGAGATGAAAACGCTGCTCTTGCTTGTAGCCAAGTTCGCCATGCGTCCGCAGCATGATCTGCAGATGACGAGTGAGGTCTTCTTCACCGAACAGGGCGGCAACGCGGTCCACGCGATCCCGCTCTTCACTCGAGATTTGCAGCAGGGAAGAGTCCTTGCCCGCAACCTTGGCGACCGTAGCATTGCGCAGGAAGCGCACCATCTGGCGCGCGAAATGAGTAGGGCTATGACCTTCGCTGATTAGATGGTCGACCTGCCGCAACACGTCTTCACTAGCGCCGCGAGCCACTGCCTGCATTACTTCTTCGAGAATGTGCGCAGGCGCAGCTCCGACCAGATTGCGTACCGATTCAGCCGTAAGCCTTCCGCTGGAAGATGCAATCGCCTGATCGAGAATCGATAGCGCATCGCGCATGGATCCGTCGCCGGCTTCGGCCAGTAGCGCGAGGGCATCGTCATCCGCTTCGATGTTCTCGCGGCCAACGAGATCACGCAGTTGCGCGACGATGGCATCGAACTTTACGGCTCTGAAGCTGAAGTGCTGGCAGCGTGAGCGGATCGTCTGCGGAATATCCTCAGGCTGCGTGGTTGCGAGCATAAAGACAATATGATCCGGCGGCTCTTCCAGCGTTTTCAGCAATGCGTTGAAGGCCGCGTCAGTAATCTGGTGAGCTTCGTCGAGAATATAAATCTTGAAGCGGTCGCGTGCGGGCCGGTAACGCGCAGCCTCTCGCAATTCGCGGATTTCGTCGATTCCACGATTCGTCGCGGCGTCGATTTCGATTACGTCAACCGCGTTCCCAGCGCGAATCTCGGTGCAGGATTCACAGATGCCGCAAGGCTCCGCCACCGGCTTGTCGGATGACCGGCAATTCAAAGCCGCCGCCAGAATGCGCGCCACCGTGGTCTTTCCGATGCCGCGATGTCCGCTGAATATATAGCCGTGCGCAGTTCGTCCCTGCTCCAGAGCATTCTGCAGAGTGCGGGTAACGTGCCCTTGTCCGATGACTTCGGAGAATTTCTGCGGACGATATTTGCGCGCCAGGACGGTATAGCTCATGAGCCGGAAGAGTCGATTATACGTGATCGAAGACAGGATGGTCGTCTCGCCACTTCACTGAGAGGCTTGCTAAAAGCAAAGGGCAAGGCATAGTCTGGTGCGTCAATCGTGGTCTGCAGATTTTATGTCAATGCCGGCGGGCTCGCGCCGTGAGGGAGGGTAAGTGATGCAACTGAAACTGGCAACAAGAACGAAAGATGGAATCTTAATTGTGGATTGCACTGGCCGCATCGTGTTTGGCGAAGAATCTTCGCTCCTACGGGAGACGGTAAAGAACGCGATTTCGGAAAATAACCGCATCGTGCTTAATCTGGGCGAAGTGAATTACATCGATTCCGGCGGACTGGGAACTCTGGTGGCCTTACGCACGACCGCGCAAAACGCCGGGGGGACGATCAAATTAACGAACTTGACGAAACGGGTTGGCGATTTGCTGCAGGTCACCAAGTTGCTCACGGTTTTTGATGTATACAATTCCGAAGCGGAAGCCATCGAATCGTTCCGCAAGGCGGCGTAGTCCGGCCGGCGCTTTGTGAGCATGCGCGGCAGGTCGGTGCCTGTCGCGCACGATCCACAAGAGCCTCGTCTTTCCTGAATGGTTTCTCGCGCCATATTTATCCTTTGCCTGCTGGTCAGCGCCAGCGGTTTTGTGTCTCCTCCGGTTGCACTGGCTTTGGGACTGCTGTTTGGCCTCAGCTTGCCGCATCCTTACGGAGAGGAAGCGAAGAAGTCTTCCAAATATCTTCTGCAGGCTTCCGTGGTTGGGCTGGGCTTTGGAATGAACTTGCATCAAGTCATCCAGGCTGGCCGTCACGGATTCGTTTATACGATGTTCGGTATCAGCTTCGCTCTGCTGGCCGGCATGGGATTGGGCGCTTTACTGCGCGTTCGACGAGTGCCGGCATTTCTCATTTCCACTGGCACGGCGATTTGTGGTGGAAGCGCCATCGCCGCGGTGGGGCCCATTACCCAAGCCAGCGACGAGGAGATGGCAATCGCTCTGGGCACCGTGTTCGTGCTGAACTCCGTAGCGCTGTTAATTTTTCCCGGCATCGGTTCCGGGCTCAAGTTGACACAATCGCAGTTTGGTCTGTGGGCAGCGCTGGCCATTCATGACACCAGTTCGGTGGTAGGCGCGGCCGCGAAGTACGGAACCGTCGCTTTGGCCATCGCTACCACGGTAAAACTGGCGCGGGCATTGTGGATTGTACCAGTTTCTATTGCGACGGCAGTAGTTCGCGGGGCCAAGGCGAAGGTCCAGTGGCCTTGGTTCATCGGCCTGTTCTGCCTGGCCGCGGTATGCAACACATATCTTCCCGGCGGAACACTTGCGTACTCGCTCGCAGTGAAAGTTGCCAAGGTTGGATTGACCGCGACGCTGTTTTTGATCGGCAGCGGCATCTCCATTGCAACCATCAAACGAGTGGGGCATCGCCCGCTGCTGCAAGGGATAATCTTGTGGCTGCTGGTCTCTGTGGGATCGTTATGGCTGATTCGCATAGGATGGATTGCGCTGTGAGACCGAGAAATGAAAATTCGAAAAAGCCTGGCGGCAACAAGAGATCCCGGAGCCGGGTTCAAGATGAATCTTCCGCCGATCAACCCTCAAAGATACGCATGCGCATCGAAGCTGCTATACGCCGAATTCCCGAAGGTAAAGTTTCCACTTACGGAGCCGTTGCTTGTGCGGCGGGACTGCCGCGAGCGGCGCGGCTGGTGGCGAGAGTTTTGCATCGCGGGTTTGGATTGCCGTGGCAGCGCGTCTTAGGGGCGGGGGGAGAAATTAAACTGCGAGGTGATTCGGCTATCGAACAGCGGCTGCGATTGGAAGCGGAAGGCGTTCGCTTCCGTGGCCGCAAGGTCGATATGAAACAGTGTGAGTTTAAGTTTCAGCGTCCGAAGAAGAGCTGAGATAAACCACGTGTATCTACTACTTCTTGAACTGCTCGTCGATTTCCACCTGATAACCGGTCACCATCTTGTTGGTTTCGTTCGCCATTCCGACGACCGCCATTAACTCTTTGAACATGGCATCAGTCATACCCTTTTTCTGCGCCGATGCGGTATGCGAGGAGATGCAGTAGTGGCACTGATTGGTTACGCTGACGGCAACATAAATCAATTCTTTGGTCAACGGATCGATCGCGCCGGGCGCCATGATCTGCTTGATGTCTTCCCATGTGCGTTTTAGCGTAGCCGGATCGTGCGCGATCGCCTTCCAGAAATTGTTGATCCAATCGGTCTTGCGCGTCGCCATAATATCGTCATAAACGGCGCGCACTTCCAGGCTGGCGTCTTTATATTCAATCAGTCCGAGGGTTGCCATTCAGTTCTCCAGTAGGTTAAGTCTAGTGCATTAAAATTTGACGCCGGCAGGCACTATTCTTTCGGCAGTTCTCCGCTTAGCAGTTTCTCTAACGACGCCGCGGGACAGCGCACTCCCACATAAAACTGACCGAACAGCGCATACACTGCGCTGACATGGTCGAAGCGCATTTCATAAATTAATTTCTTGAAGACCAGCGGATCGTCGGCAAAAAGATCAACGCCCCACTCCCAATCATCGAAGCCGATCGATCCGGTGATAATCTGTTTTACTTCGCCAGCATACCGCCGTCCCACCAGACCGTGCTCATTCATCTGGCGTGCGCGCTCTTCGATAGGAAGCGTGTACCAATTCTTATCTTCCCCGCGCCGCCGATCCATGGGATAAAAACATACGTACCGATTCGGCGGGATCTGAGGGAACAGTCTCGGATGCATGGCCTCGCGGTGCCGTTCAAGCTTGCACTCGATCTCCGCTTTCCACTGGTCGGAATGAGGCTGGATCCCTTGCGCCGCGAGTTCTCTGTAAATTTTGAGAGTCGAATCGTA
>JBAWBG010000027.1:0-10731 GCA_049589695.1 Candidatus Sulfotelmatobacter sp.
ACCGAGCGGCGATTCAGCATAGCGCACGAGTCTTACCAGCAGTCCGGATTGCTTATCGAAATAAAGCTTCACCGGAGGCTGTCCTTCCCGAGTGCCGGAAAGAACGTAAGCTTCACGATCGCCGATCTTTTCAGGATATTCCACTCGCAGTTCAGTAAAGAACCGCTTGATGTGAAGCGGGAACTGAAGATCTGCATCGATCTCAGCCGCATCAACGTCAGCAGTCTGCATCTTCCGCACAGAGTGGCCCGGCATAACAGACCAACCCTCAGTGCCGTCAAACACAGTGACGCTCTCTCCTTTCGGCATTCGTCGGACAAAAGCCTGTTTGTCCGGCCCCTCATCGAAAATCTCAATGCTGACTGATTGTCCCTCGGATATAGCAGTTCCCTGTTCTCTACGGCTGGTAATGTTTTTTATGGCACCTTCGCCGCCGAGTGCTTGAATATAGCGGTTAACGAGTTGATCCGCAGTCGGCAGGCTAGCAGTAAGCTTGTCCGTTTCAAGAGCCGCATCCGTTGGTGGCTTCCGCACTTCTTCACCTGCAACCGTGGGCAGGGCTTCCGGTTTGAGTGAACCTCTGTGACATGAGTAGCAGGTCACTTCCCGATACCCAGCGAAGCTGCTTTTGTCGATGCTCAACATCATTCGCATCATGTTGCGTGCAATCTGTTTAGGTTTCTTGTCGTCTTTTTCAAAATGATCCACCACATGGCAATAGCTGCATTCGACGCCCAGAGATGCTGCGACGAATCGCATTGAGGGGATTAATTGGTCTGCCGGAATGCCTTTTAGCACTTGAATATTCTTGAATACGGATTCGGCAGTTTGACCGGCGCCCGTGGCAGAATTTTTGTCCACCGGCTCGTTTGAAACGGAATTCTTCGCCATGGCAGCGCTGAGTCGGTCGGAGATCACAGCAGCCTTCACCGTATTGCCCTGCTGTTTATAGAGATTGATGAGTGGAACATCGGCGGACAGATGGAAGGGATCGATCGCAACGGCACGCTCCAAATGAGCGACGGACCGATTGATGTCCCCACCCTGCAAGTATGCGGATGCAGCATTAGTCTCGGCTGGGGCCGAGTTGGGATTCAGTTGCAGAGCCCGCTCGAAGGCGAACTCCGCCTCCGATGTTTGCTTCGCCATGAGCAGAGCGCTTCCGATCGAGGTGAAAAACTCGGCGTCGTTGGAGAATTGGTTTTGGATCTCCGTCAACATCTGATAACCGCGGACCAAAAATGGCGGCGAGTGATGTTCCATTCCTGCATTGATATAGGCGATGCCAAGGTTTCGCTTTTGCAAATCGGGCGCAGGCTCGCGCCAAGCGCCAATGTCGCTATCTTCGGGGAGTGCTTGTTCTGGTTCGGGACGCCGCTGGATCCTATGGTCGGTGAAAGCAGTATGTCCCCCGTCCTTGGCGTCCCGCCGGGGCATGTGACAGCTGATACAGTTGCTGTCCTTGGCTGGATGCGAAGGAGGAAAACTTGCCATATGGCAAGACAGACATTTGGATCGGTAGTATTGGACTGGTTCCAGAGGCTTATTGTGTGGGTCGTGGCAGGTTCCACACCATAGTTTTCCATTGCTCTCGCGGGCGCAGGTGCTCCGGGCGAGTTGCTCCACATGGCTGATGACTTTGAATTTGCCAGCGTCCGTGCCGGGAGGCGAGACGTTGACGTAGGTGGTGAAAACGTCTTCCAGGGGTTGTCCCGCACGAAAGTCGCTAAACTTCTTTCCCGGATTTAGTACTCTGCCTATTCCTAGCAAATGACACTGTTCGCAGATACTATCGCGAGCGGCCGGCTTGAGCTTCGCAGGATTGATGATCGTTCCCGCCCGTGGATCGCTGAGGTGCTTTTCGGCCGAGCCATGGCAACGCTCACAAGTGATACTTTCCGCAGAGAACACGGGAGACCGGTACCCATTCGAAGTACCAGAGAGAGGTAATGCAGTTCCAGAGTGGCAAAAGAGACATCCTTCGGCTACCGGCCGGGTAAAATCTGGATTAAGCATTCCCTCGTACCCTGGGGCCAAATCGTAGGCTTGCCGACTCTTGTAGTATGCGACGGGGGATTGGAACAGATGGCCCGCCAAGTCAAGCAGATAGCCAGAGGCGTGATTGCCGGAGCCGATCACATAATCGATACGGTAATTGGTTACGTCTTGACCACTCTGCAAACGCTGCCAATAGCCCGTTGGCGATGAATACATCGTAATCTTTGCGTCGGGAGTTTCCACTGTGCCTTCCGGCTCCCGTCCGGCGCGGCGCAAGGAATGCGCCATCGCAGAGCGTGAATATCCCTCGACTTCAGCAGCGTGGCAGAACTGGCAGCGGCTCGAACCAGTGGCTTTGAAGACTTGCGGCACCAGCGCCTGTGCATCCGGACTCGCCGGATCGCTTTTGCCCGATCGCCCTTGTCCCGAGGATGCAGTTCCTAGCAGTATTACCAGAATAACTGCGAACAGATGGGCCGTGCGTGTCGAGATCATGACCCGGGAATTAAACATCGCACGAAATTGTACCTCGGTTTTAGATCGCTCCTCAGAAGAAACCAATACGCGTTCACCCGTACGCAGGATCAATCTTCTGTTCGGCGCAGTTCGATTCGGATTTGGAGACTGGCGGCCAAGCTTCAGGGTCGTCGCCCGCACTGCCAGCCGTCGGATCCTGAAGCGATTCAGTGATGAGCATAGCGGCGAGCATTAGAAAAGCCGCAAGCATCCGGGCCGACATCTTCTTCGTCATAACGGTGGGTCCTCCACAGCACTGGACACGTCGAAGCGTTAGGCAATTCGGTAATGTGAGATGGCTCCACCGATTCGTTGGGAATGTCTATCGAATATATCGGACCCTCTCCGACGGAACGCTACAGTCGAAGCAGTCGTCTCCAGCGTGTAGCGACTGCTACGAAAAGAATCTGCTTAACGCTGTTCCCCAATCTGATCCATTAATAGACGGCAACCCGGATCCCTGGCTTGCACCCTGGAACGGGAGTAGTGCCACATGCAACGACCAAGGCAGTATTTGGTTCTCGCCACCCTATCTGAATTAGCAGAGCAGGCAGCGAGGGTCGTGCATTGCACCGACGGAGCCATTAAAATCTATCGCAAGGGGTAAATATTGGGCATTCGACGAACCTTCCAAGATGGGCACGTCTGGCGTCATTTGAGTTCTCGGAGAGCCTATCGAGTTTATCTCTGGTGCTTGGCCCTCTTGCTCATCTCTGGGCTTGCGTTGCGGATTGAGGCCGCGGTCTATGGAAGGCAAATCACGTCCGCTGTCTCTGCACTATCGACCCTGCGGATTGGAGAGACTTCTAAGGCTGAGACGCTATCTCGGCTACCAATGCTCAGGACCTCTGTAACAGGCCCGTATCGCGACTCCCTGTGCAATGCCGACGAGTGTTTTTTTATGCTCGTCGGGAACGGTCTTCCGGGCAGGATATTGTGGGGAACTAGAAACAGCACTCTTGCGGCACTCTTGCGTTGGTGGGGGTTCCGTTTCGAGGACTTCAATCTCCGGATGACCTTTAGGTCGGGAAAAGTTTCGGACTTTAGCTATAGGCTGATGATCTCGGCGCCGGGTGTGATCCAAGGAGTTCCCCCGCCGCCGCGGGATGGGGAAGCTGGGGCAGTGGTGATTGAGCTCTCCTCTCTCAGAATCATCAACAGGGGGAACCGAACTCAACGGAAGAACCGCATCTACCGTACCGTGTGCTCCCTGCCCGAAGTGCTCCGTCGCAGGGCGTCAGCATCGCTCTCACCCCCGAGGCCCCTGAAGAAATCGTGCGCGATGCCTTCGAGTTGAAGCTCGATTGCTTGTGGGCGTTCGGAGGGCGCCGTTGGAATCAACTTTTGCCCGCCGTGCAACCGCTGGTCGGCCCGTAGTAGAAGTCACTGGTGGTTCGGCGATCCGGATTCCTCCGCCCGCAAATAACTTTGGCACCACCATCGACGTGCTGTGCTGCGTAGGACCGCCGATGGTGAACACGGACGGCACGGCGTACCTGGAGTATGAAGATCGCAACACCGTGAACGATGTGGTCACGTCGGACACGCTGTATCTGATGCAGATCCGGATAATTCCTCGAGCTCCACGGTCCTGAGTGCGACCACGCAGAACGAAATCCAGTATCCTGGCAACATTATTCCCGACGGGCGAGGAGGAGTTCTGGCGACCTGGTCGGTCTCACCCGTGCAAGGTGCAGTGCTGACGTATCCTTATCAGGCCGTCGACGTGGTGGCGGGGTAGTGGGCACGCGCAGTATAATTTGCCGTTCAGCCCGCAATCGGTGAATATTTCACAGCAACCGGACCTGGTGCTGGGCGAGAACGGCGTGGCTTTCGCGAGCTGGATGACGACAGCCACCGTCGACGGCACGTCCACCCAGGTGAGTCAGATCGCTTCGTTCAACATCAGCTCTGCTGCGCCAAACTGGACATATCAGGGAGCGTCAGGAAGCACGCTCACAATTGTCGCAACCGGGTCCGACGGCGGCATCTCAATCAGTGATTCTCAGAATGGGATCGTCCACCTTGATACGAGTGGAAATCCGTGGCCCGTGAGCGGGACTCGGGGAGGTGTTCTCACTCATACCTGGACTGGACAATGGTTTTTGCAGAATTCGCAAGGTACTTCGTCCGTTTACTTGCCAATTGCAAGGGCCATCCCGGGTAAAACGATCCACGAGACTCCCACCAAAAGGTGGGAAACTGCGCGAATGAAAAAGCGGTGTAGCATCGATTTAGAGTGGACCTAATACTCAATCTCTTCCGTTTGATGCCGATCCAACGGGAACAAACCCTAACATTCTGATGTTTCGAACGCTCGCCTCATTTGCGGTCCCATCGTTACGTGTCGTTTCATTCCGAAATCTAGCGCTCGCACGACAAAACGCAAGAGAAGTCGAATCTCGTGTTCATTCCGCTCTGAGCCCGCGTCCATAATCATTCGTCGGGTCGCGATACATGGTATGGACGTGCATCGAGGGATCCCCTTCCACTCCTTGTGGAGAGAACTCGATGACCAACTTCGGCCCCTGAATTCGGTAATAGGCGCTACCGTTTTTCCCCAGCTCATACATAGTTGGTCCGCTCCAGGCAAAATAGGTATCGGCAATTCCTGCTTTGATCTCTGTCATGCGGGGTGAGGCATAGGCATCATTGATAATTCCAGCCCATTCCGAAATTAGGTCGAGCAGCATCGTTTGTTGGTGCTGATTCATGCCAGATGCTTTCAATCCCTCTGGCTGGATGGCTTCGCCATCGTGGCCGGGCCCGAGCACCAGGTCGTTCACACGATAGATCAGAATCGCCTGTTTGCGCTGCGCGTCATCGAGTGCATTCAGCAGGGCGAAGGCTTTGTCGCTCTCTTGGCCGAGTGCGCGAACCGTCTTGCCGTTCGACCTGTAGACCGCAGGCTGAGCACCGGTGAGGGTTGGCGTGAGCACGCCGTTTTCTCCCGACATGGTGATGTTGAGAGCGAGGTGATGCCCACCGAATTCCAACATCCACGGCGAACTGGCGCTCGGAGTTCCGAAAATGCCGATGGTATAGTAGGCAGTTCCAGAGGAGAACGGTGTCCCGCTCTCCGACAGCGCCTGATCGGAACCCATAATGTCGAGAACTTTTTGATAGCCTTTCGGGCTCAGCAGCACTTGCAATAAGTGCATGGCAGCATCGTGCTGTGCGACGCTCAAACTGCCAAGGGTCAGGCCGGGACGGGGTACATCGCTGACCGGAAAGTTCGACCAGACTGCCTGCCCGTACTGTTCGCCGACGAATGTCATGCGACCGTTCATTCCTCCTTTGAACTTGGCTGTGGTCGCAGTCTTTTGGGCCGTGAACGGAAACTGCACCTTCTCACGCTCGGCTGGGCCGAGCGAGTTTAGAAAATCCGACGTGGCGGCCACTATGGCCTGCATCTCGGCCTTCCTGGTTCTCTGTGGCGCAGCGCCGGAAGTGTCGGCCGTCGCGACAAAGTACCCGTATACCACTTCATCGCGTTTATGTTTGTTGGGTCGGTCGTCGCATTGGTGGCCAAGGGAAGGGAGATGGTAACAACGGTGACCTTGGGTCTTTTCCTTAGCACGATGGCCGTCGCTGCTTCCTTGTCGATGGCGACAAGGACACCGGACAATTTCTTTCTGTGGCGGCTGCCATGGTTCCTCGCAGACTCGTTAGTGATCGTTATTGGCGGGGCAATCGTACGAATAAGGCGATCAGCCACGAGTACGCAACGCCCAATTGTGTAATTTAAAAAGCGCGACTGCGAACACTGCGAGTGGGCGATCCCGACAGGGACAACCCTCACTGGTTGCCTCTCCCCGGACCCGGATGGGCGCTGATTAGCATCCAGTTCTTATCGGAGAAAGTCGTTTGCAGGCGTCCTGACGCGATTCTATTTTGGCGGCTTTCGCGGGCAGGAGTTTTCCAACCACCACGCCAATTAAGCAACTATTGGAACCGCTGACAAGTCAGCATAGAGTGAACACATGAGAGCGATAGCTGTGCTTAAATTGATGGCAGTCTGTCTGCCCATTGCTTCATTTGGGCAAACGACTCAGAAAACTAGCACCTTCACAAACCCAGACGGTGCATTTCGCTTCCTTTACCCCGCTGACTTTCAAGTTTGCACGCTAGGCAAAATGGAGCAATGCAATCAGTCCTTCATCCCCGTTTGCGAAGGAGACGCGCTCGTTTGCGTAGTTTATCCCGCTGAAAGGTTCAAGAGCACGGGTTTCGAGGCAGCATCGTTTCAGGTGAGAGAGATTCTTGCAGAGCAAGAGATGATGACCGGCGATGTGTGCGTGACACCCTATTCACGGAAGGACGGCGATTCGGACTCACACTGGCCAGAGTTTCTAATCTCCGCTGAACACCCGGTCGAGATGATTGGTGGCGTCGAGTTGATACACGGGGTGAACGGAGAAGCTGCCACTGGACATTCGTCTGGCATTGACCTATACCGTTCGTTTTACAAACAGAGATGTTTCGAGTTAAGCATTAGCCAGACGGGAACAAATCCGAACATCTCCGATCTACCTCTGAAAGCGCTTACCCCAACGCAGCGGCAGAAGTTGGACCTAACGATGTCGGACATCTTCCACAGCTTTCGCTTTATCAAGTAACTCTCCCTCGGTGGGTGGCGGTTGTAACATCGCAATGAGACTCCAATGACCCGAATCGGCCACTTCTCACTCAGTGTAAACGCTGTTGGCAACATCTCTACTCGGGCGCACTTCTGCACAGTCATCTGGCAGTCGTCCAAATAATGCCAGTGATAGCTGCCGAATTCGGGCTGGTGCATTCGATTGCGAATTGACTTTTCCGTCGTAATACACACCTATCGTGTCGCCAAGCGGTTCATCCGCCTTTGGCTCGATATTGATTGCAATTCGCCTCGCTCCCGCAGTACAGAGGGCGACGACTCAACAATGTGATCTTAATCTTAGCCGTAGATGTCGAGCATCACGTGCCAAACAACGATGAACCGTTAACTGTGTCAGAGAAACGAATCTCAGTCTTTGCACATACCGCCCCAGTTATCCGAGGCAGGCATGACGCGAATAATCGTAATGGGACTGTTGCGGTCCTTTGCTTCAAACCAGATGCCTTGCTTGGTCGAAATAATCAGCGCGCCATTTGGGCGGTTGGATGGGCAATACTGGCCGATGCGTGCGGAGACATCCCTCATGGATGACCCGACGTGCAGTCCATCGGGAGTGGACCATCTGTCGCAGGTGACATTGATGCCGCGATAACCGCGTTCAACTTGGGGATCGATGCCGGAGTCCATCCACGTAAACTGGATACATTCGTCTTTGTAGTAGTAATAGACCTCATCCGAGGAATAGCCCGGACCGCGAAATGTGCTGCGGACGACGCTGTGCGGGTTACCCAGATGCTGCACCGCGTCGCTGACCAAGCCGCCCATCTTCACTGGGCCGATGCGATCACCAGCGATAATCTGATGATCGTAGTTCATGTCTCGGGAGCCGTTCAGTCTTGGGTCAGAACTCTTAGGGCCGGACTTGCTGTGCGAGCCACCGTGGGCACCGGCATAGCCGGTGAGCACCATAGCGACAGTTAGGGCTCCGAGGCAAAGGAAGCGGGCACGTGCGCGGAAGTTTATCAAGACAGTCCTCCTTAAAACGTGACTGAGAAAAGCTACCATTACTTACTACTGTTTCATGCAGTTGTTGTAGTTCGTCCAACATTGGTTTGAGCAAGATGTTGCGCCGTTGCACCCCTTCAAGCAAACATCCCGGTTATACGCGCAAGCGTCCGCATGGGCATCTCTCCACCCGAGCGTTTGGGAAGACGAAACCTCGTAACGCTCGCTCGTAAAGGTTTGAGCCTGTATAGATACTTGAGCACTGGCAGTTACCGCGTCTCCTGTATTGCGCTGGCTTGTCGCAGTAGAGGTGGTTGTGGTAAATGCAAAGCTGATGGCGGCCAGAGATAGTATCGTCAACAACGTGCTGAGTTGCTTCATCATTCTGAGTTCTCCTAGCGGGCGCGGCCCGGTGTATGGGACTGTATGGAGCTGATAGTTCGGGCACAAGGGTACGAGGGTAACGGCGGCCCTTTACACTTCCCATTCCAGCCGGTCCGCGTTTGGAATCGGCTCTCGTATTGGGCAAACTTCGGCACGGGCCGTCCCCAACCTGCTTCAATGCCAAAAGCTCCATCAAGCTCCGGCGTATTTCCCAGTGCACATGTTAGCCAACTGCATTCAGCGCCACATACCACGCTTGTCATCCAACCTTGAATACAGGATCGCGTTACCTCTGTACCGTATCGCTCATGCGCGTCAAGTGACAGGATGAGACTCGCTGATTACTGAACCACTCGTGCATCATCGAGAGAAGCCTTAAGTTCGTCTAAGAGTAGAGGCTCCTGCGAATGAAGACCATCGGAAAGGCTCTGTTGAAAACGAGATTCACAATGATGCTGATGGCAATGATGCTTGTGGCCAGTGTCGGAATTGCAACTGACTCATGTTCGGTATGGATGTGGCAGAAGAATGGTTTGCATTGGCATCAATGCGTTCGAGACAACGGAACTCGCTATTGCCAAGAAGCTGACGATGCAAAGGGAACGAATATCCGCACCGTTCCCTGCACCTAATAGTGCGTCGATTCCAAATCTGCGCTGAAGGAATCACGATGAAAAAGTACACAATCGCGTTAGCAGTTATTTTGATGTTGGCAGGAGCGACACTTGGGAGCGACAAAGGCGCAAAGATCTCGCCGAAACAACAAGCCGCGCTCCAGAACACCACCATCATCCCGGGCCGAAGTGTCGGGCCAATCCGCCTCGGCATGGGCATGGACGAGGTACAGGACATGCTGGGCAAACCCTACGGCTGGACCAATGCCGATAACATATCAGGTGCAACCTGGCGTTACCCCGATCTGAATCTCCAGATTAATTTTGACCGCGGCGCTGCACCAGTCGTCACCGGCGTTCAGGGAGTGGCCTTCTCTCGCAAACGCGGAACCTTAGGCAATCTCTACTGGAAGGGTGTCCTCCCAGTCAAAATTCCCTTTCAAACCGGCAATGGAATCACTCTTGGTTCCTCGGCTTTCGATGTCAGGCGCGGCTACAGCAACTATGGGTACGAGGACATTGGAGGTATTGCTATGAACTATAAATCTCTCGGGCTGGCATTCTCCGCCACCATGGATCACGTTGTTTGGTCGATTGGCGTATACGCGCCCCAATAGACAGTGCGCATCTATGCGCGATGACGGTTTCAAATAACCAGTTGCAAAGATCGAACAGAGAACTAACCAAACCAATCGCTTGAGACGAATGATGAAGAAGCACATCGGCGTTATTCTTGTTAGCCTTTGTATGGCTATGCCATCCCTTTTGAGCCAGACTAGGACGAATGGTGACAAATCCGCCGTTCCTACAACACAACTACCGATTCCCGAAGAAGCGCGCAAACATTTCGTCATGGGCACGACGCTCCTCAAGGACGCCAAGACTTCTGACGACTATGCGCAGGTTGAGAGTCATTTCAAGCAGGCGATCAGTCTTGCGCCGCAATGGCCGGAGGCTCGCTATAATCTTGCTTTGACCAGAGAAGCAGCGGGAGACTACTCCGGCGCAATGGCCGATCTTAAAATCTACCAGCTGTTCAAGCTCTCCGACGCCGACGCCCGCAACACTCAAGACAAAATATATGTCCTCGAAGCGAAGCAGCAAAAATCGGTTTCCGACGCTGCAACAAAGGTCGCTTCTGATGCAGCGAATGCTCAAGCCGCCGCTGATTTCAGGAAAGACACTTTTATTAGGTCTATTCAGGGCGACTGGGGAAATGGAAATAAACAGCTTTCAATCAGTCCGTTCGGGAATGGAAACGTAGATGTTACGTTTCATATGTCTAGTCGAAACCTCGCGGTTTCAGATATGAAGACTACGGAATCAACGTTGCAATTTACGGTTGATATGGTTGAGAACGGCAATCCGGAAACTTTAGATCATTACAGCCTTTCCATCGACGGGAATGGCCCTTTGACTGGATCGTATGTTGATGCTCTTACGGAGGGCGGCAAGGCAATGATTAGACGAGCCGGTTACACCCCTGCCGGTGACCAGACTTTTAATTGTATGTTTTTTCGTCAATAGAAGCAGGCCTTTCCGAGTTCTTGTTGGTTTCATCGTATGGGAATATGAAATGATGATCTCAGACGAGTCTACCTCACGGAGCATCGC
>JBAWBG010000028.1:0-22362 GCA_049589695.1 Candidatus Sulfotelmatobacter sp.
TTTCATCGCCCGCTCCATCGCGGCCCTCGGATAAGCTTCCATGCTCCGCATGGTCTCCCATCCTCACCGCCCGCCAAGCGGACATTTCACCTGCTATCTCAACCGGACATATCATGTGCTACCGACAGCAACAACATTCAATCTTGACAAAGCATCTGACTCGGAAGCAGACTTGCGCTGCAAGTCCGAATCCTTCCCCACATTGGACTCCACTTGCTCCCGTGGTTTCCAAGCGCGACTCGGATCATCTCCTAGGAGTGAAGGAGAGGGTTCTCAATGCGCAGATTGTTGATTGTTATTGCGGTTTTGGCGTTTTGCTCTGCACTGACTTGGGCGGACACTATCGAATTGGATGTGAATGCTTGGGCAACTTTCACTGCTACCCAACCCTGTTCTTCCAACTGCACGGAAACCATTGGAGTAAACTTTCTGGTGGACCTCCCAAATCATGGGAACACTCAACTTGTACCGAATAGTGTGAGTGTAAGTTCGTCCGGCTTTCTTGGCTCGTTCTCCAGCCCCTACTGCACCTCGTGTTCTCCAATCCTCGGTGATTACATAGCGTTCTATAACAACGGAATTTTCGGAGACGAGATCGATCTCATGTTCGCCGGCTTTGTGATCCCGCCCGGAATTAACACGCTCAGTTTTGACCTTTTTACTTGTGTCAGCTCCGCCTGCCAAGCCGCCTACGGATCGAACTATCCATATGCTTTGCACCCCAATCCCACCATCGAGTCAAGCGTAGTTACAGCAGTCGCCGTGCCGGATGGCACTTCATTCCTTTCGCTCGCCCTGAGTGCATTTGGCACGGTTGGCCTTGGCTGGCTCTGGCGGAGGCGGGCCGCGCAATGAAGGTGCGCTTGCGAAGCAACGGTAACGCGATCGCTTCACTCAGCCCCGCTCGAAGCGGGGTTTTTTATAGTCACTACTTCGCAGGTTTCCCTACCCGAGAAACTCCTGGCCTTCTCTTACGCGTACTTGTTGGCGAAAGCATACACGCGTGGAACAGTGGATGACCACTATTGCAAGCCTTCCTGATTCGAGTCCAAAGTTTAAGTTCCCGCATCCAACCTAGTAGTAAGCTTACAGACCCTTCGCGGCGAAGATAGTGACGACGGTTGGCCACCTTGATTGGAGGTGGTTATGGCACAGGTGATTGAATTCTATGTCCCGGCTTGGTTCCACAAGAAGGTCAGGTGGATTCCCCCGGACCAGCGAGGAAAGATGATCGAGTTTCCGGCCGATTTAAAAAAGTCGGCTTAGCGAAAGAATAGGAAAGACTTTGCAACAAAGCACCCGCTGATTTTCTGTTAGCCCGGCATTTTTGTGGACTTAAATCCAGTGCCTATCGTGCTGTCGATCCGCCGTTCGGAGTGACCCGCTTTGGGGGAGAGCCACGGTCGAGACTCTCTGCGGGGAAAACCTTCACGGGAACAATTCGTAGTGCGTCACCGTTGGTTCAAATTCGAGCAAGTATTTCTCATCTTCTGCGTAATACTTGGCGACCTCTATGTCGGCTCCAGCAAAAGCCATGATTGCGTCGCGAGATTCCCAAAAGCTGAGTGTCATGAAATGCGCTGTATCACCATCCATCCGGCGTAAAACCCAAGCCCCTCTATTACCAATGGTTGTACGGTAGGCGGGAATGCCAGACTTAAAAAGATAGTCGAGATACGCATCGGCATCGCTCGCCTTCGTCTTGCCATGCCAAATTCGGGCTATCATCTGCTCTCCTCAGCTTAATAGTCGCCAAACCACTTGGAAAGAAGCCTTTGCTGAGTTCCGCCCTTTCCCATATCTGCGAGTGCTCTATTGACTTCTGCCCGCAGTTCAGCGTTCCCCTTCCGTACCATAATCGCGTAAGCGCCTTCGGTTCCTTGTATCACGCCCGCGAACTGAAGAGCCGCCACGGAGTGAGAAAAGTACATTGCAATAGGGGAATCATCAATTATGGCATCAAGCTCGCCCGCAGCGAGTGAGGCATAGAGTTGGTCGTTGGACTCACATACCAGCGCTGGCGCAGGAGTGCCATACTGCTTGGCATACGCCTCTGCGGTGGTTCCCCGCCTCACCCCGACCCGAAGTCCTTTGATCGCGGTGTCTCTTGCGATTCCGTCACGCTTTACTACAGCTAGCGCCAACCTAAGATGAGGGATACAAAAATCAACTTCTCGCTCCCTCTCCGGGGTGACGGTTGCTGCGCTGCAAATCAGATCGATGTCGACCGCCTTGAGTTCATGGATGATTACACTCCATAACGCCCGCCGAAAACTCAGCCGAAAACCGACCCGCCGACCGATTTCCTCCAGCAAGTCAACCTCATAGCCGCGAAAATCGCCCGCGTCCGGATTGCCGAGTTGCATCGGAGCAGGCGGGGCATCGTCGATGCCAACTCTGACCGTTCGGTTAGCCATCGTTGGCAGTCTCACTTATCAGGTTCATCGTTTCAATGCGCCACGATTCGTCCTCGGCTAGAAGCGCCCGAGCCGCAGGCTCGTTCAGGCATAATGGCTGTTCAAGCATGCTCCTGACAATCACCAACACGAAGAGTCCCGCGACGGATTTGGGCTACCTGCTGCACAAGGATCCGAACCGCTTGCAGTCGTCCGAGCTTTCCTTCGGAAAATTCCCATTTATCGCGTCCATACCGCGCGGTTCCTGTCTGTTGGTAAGAGGGATACCGCGACCTTAAAAGGTTGCAGCCATTTCGGAATTACTCACGCCCTAGGCAGCACCACCTCTCCGGCGTCCTTATCATCACGAAGCCCAAGAAACACCGGGTGCCGTAGTTTCCCATCCGTAGTCCATTCGGTATAGGAAATCTGTGCAACGAGCTTGGGCGACAAGAATGTTACATCTCGCAGTCGTGGAGGAGATTCAAACTGGCGCTGTTTGCGCTTAAGTGGTTGAAACTTGCGATACAGCGCGGACAATAGATTCCGAGTGAAGCCTGTTCCTACTTTTCCAACATATTCCACCTTCCCTTTGTTGTATGCGCCGAGGAGCAGCGAGCCAAAGTATTCCCGAGAACCCGCTGGTTCCGTGTAGCCGATGATGATGAACTCGTCCTCTTGGTGGACTTTTACCTTCAACCACTCGCGGCTCCTCCCTTCGACATACATTGAGGTCAAGCATTTCGCCACCAAGCCTTCGTATCCTCGCTGCTTCGCGACCCGAAAAGCATCAAGGCCATCTTTTGCAAGTCGTCGGGACAATATCAAGCTGTCCCTGCCCGAAACTATTTGCTCTAATTCCTTCCGCCGCAACCCTAGGGGCTCATGCCGCAAGTCTCGTCCGCTCACATACAGGCAATCGAATACGGCGTACCTGATATCGCCGATTCCCCGCTGTAGGGACTGGAAGCGTGAAATCTTGTTTCGGTCCAGCGCAATGACTTCTCCGTCGAGCAATAAAGTTGGGGGTTCTAACGCCCGTATCGATTGCGCAATAGCCGAGAAACTGTGGGTACGATCTTTTTCATTCCGGCTGAGCAGTGTGACTTGGGAACTTTCTTTGTATGCCAAAATCCGAATTCCGTCATATTTCTCTTCGTACACCCATTTAGAATCGCGAAACGGCGTATCCACAAGCGTAGCCAGCATCGGCCGCACCCGAAATGGAATTATGTCCTTCACCGAAACTCAGATGCCCGAGAAACGCGGGGCGTTCTCGATATAATTATGAACGGATCATGATGAGAACAGGGGGAAAACAATCGATTCCTCGTCAGAAGGCGTCACGATCTTTGCCGGAAACCCCTCTGCTGTCACGAGTCTTTCTACTCTCTCCGGCCAATACTTCGGCCATTCGCGCACAGTTTTTGTTGAACAGAGACTCCAAATTTGAACTGGCACAAAATTTCCAACGGGAAGGCGCTCCGCTAGGCGAAGTTTTCAGTTTTATCAGCAGCCTTTATTTTCGTGGAAAGATTGCGTACGCGAGCAAGTTTTCAAACCCTCCGAGTGGCTTAGCACCGCAGCTGGTGATGACAACATCGAGCGGTCTCCTTCCACCCCACACCATCGTGAAGGTAGATGATCTTAAGGAGATGTCAAGAGTTCCAATCGACCTTAACGATGCACGATATCGGGAGAGTCTGTGCCGGGACGCAAGTGCGCTGGCTCGGGCGCTACCGACTGGTTCCAAGATTGTGCTGCTCGGCAGTATTGCCAGCCCCAAATATGTACAGCCGCTCCTCGATTTGTTCGGAGCCGATCTTCTTTTCCCCAGAGAATTCGTTGGACGCGGTGATATGAGCCGCGGAGGACTGATGCTCCGTTGTGTTCAAGCTGGTTTGGAATTGGAATATGTCCCGGTGGAATCCACCATTCGGCGGGGGCCGAGACCTCCGAAGCTCTCCCCGAAGAAACCTGTATTGTCAACATCGGTAATAATATAGTTGACTCAGTGGCTGTGGAAAAGTTAGGAGAAAAGATGGAAAGTCCGAAAAAAGCTAATCCTGAGCAAGTTTCTGCAGATTCTAGTTGGGAGGTTTATCGTCGCCTAATTGCTCACATAGACGCTGAAGCTCTCGAAGATCAGTGTCTTCTAGAAGCCGAGCGAGCATGGAATCAAGTTCTTGAACGATCTTACGATAGTCCGCGCTCTCGCGAATCAGGTCAAGGTCTGCCTTCCAGTTCGTCGGAGCCTCGTTAATGAGTGCATAACGTTTCAGAATTGTAACCAGAGCCATCCGCTCCGCTCGCATCACTTGACACCTGCGAATTAGAGCACTGAACATCTCAATTTCTTGCGACTTCATAGCGCCGCGAATTATACGTCATTTTTCACCTTCTGCCACACTCCAGAGTAGTGTGAAGCGAACAGCAGGCGAACCTAGTCACCTCTCATATTGGTTTGCCCATCCACCACATCCTTGCTCATCCATACTATGCTATAGTGGCTATAGTCACCTTTTCATAATGAAAGGAGGCCCACAAAGATGACGGATTCAATTGATCTCGACGCAGTAGAAAAGAAAATTAAAGAGGAATATGTCCGCGCTTGTGAAGCATTGCAGACGTTAAAGAAATATCTCGGCAACGGCGCAAACGGCTCTGGTAGCCGAGTTGCGCCGATTGCTATTGATCGGATGCATGAAGTCAAACCAGACTCAGGTGACTTTGTAGATGTGGTGGAGGGAGACCCACAAACCATAATTGACCGAGTCGAGCAAATCATGCTGTCCGATACACACAAAAAGTGGTCTGTCCCCCTGATGGTTGCTCACCTCAAGAACATAAATTTCCCATTACGGGCCAAAACGCCGGAGGCGACTATGGGATTGGTTTTTGGGAAGCTACTGCGAAAGCGAAGAACAATTTTTCGAGTACGTAGGGGCAGCGGCAGAATGCCTAGTTTGTACAGGGGTATTCCAAGAGAACACCAGGAGGACGCATCCGAAAGCGACACACAAAACGAACGGGCCACCTCGTGAGAAGTAGCCCGTTACCATTTGCTGAGATTCGGCTCTGGACTGCCTTTCGGCAGTTAAATCTAAGGGCCGATGGAGCCAGACATGATGTGCATGTCCCTCCGAATCACCGTCGGTGTACCAGCACCGGGGGCAACCGCCGTGACGGCTTTCCATTTTGTCCGTGGAGAGCCGTCATAGGCTAAACTCAGCGTGCGTATACAGTATAGCACTGCTGGGATGCATGATACACTACGTGTCAATGGCGAAGGTAACCAGCAAGGGTAACGAGCAAGGAGAATACGGCAATTTCACGCGATTGCTGGATAGGCTGCTTTCAGTGCCACATTCGAAGATCAAGGCCGAACTCGACGCAGAAAAGAAGCAGAAACGAACGCGGAGGAAACGCGCCGCCGTGGGCCACGCTTTCCGCGATTCCGATTAGAAAGCCTCTGAGGCTCCCTCCTTCCCGGTAAGCTCCTTGTAGGTGATCCGCTTTCCAACTAAATTCCGCAACACCAAATCGAAGCGGTCTGCATCATTCTTCGGTTGTTCCTTCGTCCCGCGATTGTTATAGCGGAACACTTGCTCATCAAGATAACGGTGCATGTGGCAAGGCTCCACAGCAACATAAGTTCCTGCCAGATGCCGCTTGAACAGACTCCAGAAATTTTCTAGGCCGTTCGTGTGAACCTGTCCGCGCACATACGTTTCCATGTGGTTCACGAATTCATGCACGTACTTGTCCGCGAGTGCGCTATAGGCGCGGGATTCATCGCTGAATACGCGAGTGCCATAGCGCACGTTCTTGAGCACCTGAGCCTGCAGAGTCGTGCGCGAAGTGTTCGGCACAATGAAGGTCCGAATCTGGCGCTGCGAACGATCCAGAATTCCCATCACGATAGTTTTGGTCGCGTTCGGATCGCCGCTTTCCTTCATGAGTTTGTTGCGCTTGCGCGAGTGCATATTCTTCACGCGCCCGCCGACGAACGTCTCATCCACTTCGACGCCGCTATCAGGATCGCCGCCCATCTTGTCGAATGTGCCAGTACGGAGAGCCAAGCGAACGCGATGCAGCATGAACCATGCGGTCTTTTGTGTGACGCCCAGAGCGCGGTGAATCTCGTAAGAAGAAATTCCGTTCTTGCAATTCGCAATCATCCAAACAGCAGTCAACCATTTATCCAAACCAATCGGGCTCTCCTCGAAAATGGTTCCGATCTTGATGGAGAACTGGCGCTTCGGATGTTTGTTCTTGCACTCCCAAATTTTGCGCGTAGCAATGAAACGCACGTCCTTTGCATCACAAACAGGGCAATATGCGCCATGCGAGAAGCGCCGCGCCATCAAAAACATAAAGCAACGGTCTGGGTTCGAGAAGTAAACTATTGCTTCTTGGAGGGTTTTTGGTTCGCGTTCCATGAGGAAAACTTTAGCAAAATAGGCTTACTGTGTCAAGTATATTATTACTTCAACATCCACTTGCAAGCGGGTAGTTGTGGCAAACCCGATGAATGGTCAACGGGGCGGAGCTGAACTTCCCATGCTCGTCGGCGCGGACCTGACACGAGAATAATGGATGCCCGTGCACAGGTATTTGAGAACGAATTCCGTGCGGTGTACTCCAAATGCCTTGCTGCACTGGATCAAGGACGACCCG
The DNA here is from genome assembly GCA_049589695.1 of Candidatus Sulfotelmatobacter sp. Taxonomy (GTDB): domain Bacteria; phylum Acidobacteriota; class Terriglobia; order Terriglobales; family Acidobacteriaceae; genus Sulfotelmatobacter. The sequence continues at coordinate 7,077 of JBAWBG010000028.1, forward strand.
GATGCGCCGATTGCGGGTGCCTTCCACGGCCTCAGTCACCCTCTCGTCGAGCCCAATGCTAAAAGCGATTAGGCGTGTGAGTCTAACCCGCCAATTCGCGTTTGCGTTCCTCAAAAGATTTGCCAGCCGAGGCTGATTGCGTCTGGTGCAGGAACTTGAATCAGGAGCCAACTTTCGTCGATAATCGGCGAGCCGAAAAACAGGCTAGTTGGCTCGAAAAGGTTCTTGCGAACGATCACGAGAACGATAAGAAGCATTCCGACCGAATCGAACTACCGGGGTAGCTGCTTCAATGTGCTGACAAGCCAGCGGGAATAATGCACGGAGGAGCACATCTTCAGATGGCGCTGTATGTTCCCCAGTTGTCGGGCGGCAAAGGCACTCCCCAAATGTTTTGCGGCTTATCAAGCTCGATCCCGCAGTGGAGCGGGTTCTCAGGATCGATATAAACTACCCGAGCCCCGGATCGCTTGTCAGTTAGGTAGACATAGACCGAAATTCTCATCCCAGTTCTCAATCCGAATGCCGTAGAGATCAATGCTCCGTGGACGTTGACGACAATAGTCTGTCCTTCGCAAGTCCGACCTCTAGAATCATCCTCAAGCGCGATAACCACTTTCAGAGGGACACGAGTGCTGCGTCGGGATTCGCCAAACGTCGCCTTAGAAGGCATGGCTGAAGGATACACATGGCAACGGAAACGCGCTATTTCTAGCGCCGTGTGCAGACCTCAGCGCGGAGCATTTCCAAGGTGGGGATCAAACGTAAGCGGACCATGAGCGGCTTTCAGAGGCTGATCGAACGACGGTCTCGTCACTCTAAAGATTTCAGGTGGATCGCGCTGTCACTGCGGTTCGAGCAACGATTTGAAGCGAGGAAGCAATCTCAGGTTTTCACAAATAAATCCGGGGCCCTTCGCCACAACGGTTCTAAACGTGTCGGCGGGAATGCGCGGATGCGATCACTGTGCGATAACGAACAGACAACCCCTTTTTGCGGCATTACATTTATTGGGGCTAACGCTTGCCCTACCAAGGGTCATTGGGTTCGAGCGGGAATCTGGTGACCCTTTGGTAGCCCCAGCTGCAACGTATGCCCAAGACACGCCTGTATGTCGAATGTCCGAACTGTCACACGCACTACCTCGTAAAGAAGGGTGCGTTGTCCTACAGCAATGGTGCGCATATAGAAAATGTAGCGGGCGCGCCTGAATGGCAACGGTTGCTTTGTCCCTGCCGACCTGAGCCCCCTCACAAATTCAAACTGAGTGAAACAACGCGGCTGCACGTGTTTTCAGACGATGAAGCTGAGCGCACCCACTTCCTGCCAAGCAAGACTAAGGGCAGCTAGTCCACCATTCTCGGAGGAATAATGTTTAATGAGCGTTGCGCGCACTGCGGTCACCGGGAGGAAAGTCACGTCGGCGGCGTAGGTAGGTACTTTGCGGAAACACCACTCCCGGATGGCCCGGCTCGGTTTGAGGTATGCATTATTTGCGAGAAGTTCGAGCCAAAGCCGGAAGATGATGGTGTTGAGCTAGACGGATAACCTTGCTGTACGAATCAGAGTGGTTCGAACTTCGTGAGCCCAATATCTGATCAAGCCCCTTTGGGTTTTGACCTTCGCATGCAAGCGCATCCATCCCACCCTTTGAAAACCAGTATCACCTCCGCGGTCGCGCTCGGCCAGTTCTTCGCACCCCGAATTCGCCTGATTGCGAACCTCTAGCCATGTGGCGTACTCAGGCAGGTAAGGTCGGACCTCACGGCTCACGACATCCTGTCTTCCGCATTTCGTGCGTCGGCAGCGGAACAGGCCATGGTACACAACGATAAGTGCGATGGACCACGAAAGCCCTCTGAAACGCATCCAAGCGTTGAAAGGAGGCTCAGTCGAAGGCTTTGAGTCGAGAAATAGGAAAAAACAATGCAGCTACGTCAGTGTGGCTACATGCTAACCTCAACGACACGATTGTGCTTATCTCCCGGAATCGCGACCGGAAGCACCTTGCACGCTTTATGGATCGCACAGCCCAAACAGAGACCCGGTCCGTAGTGGATGTTTTGTTTTCGGACGCACATCAGGCCCGCATCTGGGGGCGGCAATCATTTTATGCGGTCAACATCTCCCGGCCAGATTCCCCTTTTCCGCAATGATGACGTAGCGCTCACCTGATCGGCAAGGGACATGAGTATTCGCCATCGGCCTATTCCCTCCACAAGCAGACTCACGAGCCAAAACATGCTGGAATAGATGCGTTCTCAGTGCTGGCTCTTAACCTCGCAATGGAAGTGCTGTAAATCGCTATTAGAGGCAGGGGACGGCTATGGTTAGCGCGAAGGGATTTGTTTGAGCGACTGCCGCTACCCAACAGTAATCACACTCTCTTGCCATATCCCCTTGCACCAAAGGGCAGTAGACTTTTGGTAAGGGAGTTTTATGAAAACACTATTTCTGGCCATAGTGATTGCAATTGCCGCCCCGGCTAACCAATGCAATCCCACCACACCTAGCCAAAACGGTACTGGTGCCGGCAACAACAACCACAGCACGCAGCAGACTGTTACTGTACCTGAGGGGGGACAAGGTTGGAATTATCTGGCTTTGGGTCTCGCGGCTATCGGAGTCTCACTTTACGTCCGAAGTAAGTTGGATCGCAGAAAATCCTAGCGGCGTACGTCTACTTTTTCAGAAGAGAACATCGAATGGGATTTGAGAACCTCTACCTTCGGCCCACCGTATTACAGGCTAGGGGGAATGCCACAACGACAATCTTCCGGCCCCCAAGCATGCAGGGCCAGCGTTTAGGAGCAAGAAAAAGCTCCATCCTCCAAGGCCAATTCAGGCTAGGATGATGAGGCAATTTTCATTTCGATTGTGCACGCGTGGCTCCAATCTTCGCAGAATGCTTGTTCGCCAGCTTCGTTCGCCAGCTTCCGTCTGACGCCTCTCGTCCCGTGATGGAGGAGCGTCGGCTTGTTCCTCGTCACTCTAATTCTGTTCTGCATCCCGCTACCATCCGCTCGGGGAAGGGAGTCAATACAGTGTTTTCTGTATAGGCAAAAATAAGGCGATTGCTGCATTCTTGAGAGTGAAGTATTGTTCCTTCCGGGACTTTCACTTTGAAACATAAAGTTCTTGGAATGAGGCAATCCAGTTGAGCGTCGTCGGAGCTTCTCCGTTTCTAAATGAGCATGTTCACACCGTCCAATTTTACGGCGAGGACGGAGTGCTGCTGCACGAGTTAAATAACTACATCGGCTCGGCGCTGTCCGGCGGTAGCTCTGCAATTATTATTGCCACCCTCGCGCACATTGACAGTCTGGCTCACAAACTCAAAAACCAAGGAATTGATCTCGATACAGCGACAGCCGAGAGTAGATACGTCGCTCTGGAGGCAACCGAGCTTCTGTCGAAATTCATGGTCGGCGGGCGACCCGATCCGCTTCGATTCTCGGAGACCATCGGGGTCGTTATTTCACGTGCCGCCGGAGCTGCACGTGATGAGAGGCGTCGTGTAGTCGCGTTCGGTGAAATGGTTGCCATACTCTGGGCTGAGGGAAATACTGAAGGCGCAATACAACTAGAAAAACTTTGGAATGAGTTGGCGCGAGTCCATTCTTTCGCTCTTCGATGCGGCTATCCCATACAAGGATTTTCCCGCCAGCAAATGATGGAACCGTTGCTGCGTGTTTGCAGGGAACACACTGGAATTGTGAATGATGGGGTTAGTAGCGAGTTCAGAAGTGAAGCGGCACGCGGCTCTTATCAAGACGATGCGCTCTCAGGGAATGACGACGAGGCAGAGGCGTTTCGACTGTTTGTAAGTGGCGTTCAGGATTATGCGATCTTCATGTTGGACACCGCTGGGCGAGTTAAAAGCTGGAATGCCGGAGCGGAGCGAATCAAAGGATACGAAAGCTCTGAAATTATCGGAAAGCACTTCTCCGCGTTTTACTTGGACGAAGACGTGCGGAGTGGCAAGCCTCAGAAGCTTCTGGATCGGGCGGTAAGAGATGGACATGTAGAAGATGAGGGCTGGCGGGTACGCAAGGATGGCTCGAAATTTTGGGGAAGCGTGACCATCACTCCAGTGAAAGATGCTGCTGGCAAGCTCATTGGCTTCGGGAAAGTCACCCGAGACCTCACCGAGCGCAAGCGCACAGAACTGGCTCGCCAGCGAAGTGAAGAACGTTCGCGTTTATTCGTAGAGGGCGTTAAGGACTATGCGATTTTCATGCTCGACCCGGAAGGTTGTGTAAGCACGTGGAACGTCGGAGCCGAGCGAATTAAGGGCTACAAAGCTTCCGAAATAATCGGGCGACATTTTTCCGTCTTTTACCTTGACGAAGACCGACGATCAGGTAAACCAGCTTGGGAACTCGATGTCGCCGTCAAAGAGGGTCGGTTTGAGGACGAGGGCTGGCGACTTCGCAACGATGGGTCGAGGTTTTGGGCGAATGTGATCATCACTTCGATTAGGGACGCCGCGGGCGATCTATTGGGGTTCACAAAAGTGACGCGGGACTTTACCGAACGGATGCTCGCTCAGAAAGCTCTACAAGACTCGCAACGCAAATTGCAGGAGTCTGAGCGGTCACTTCGTGACTTGTCTTTGCATCTGCTGCGCACACAGGATGAGGAACGTCGTCGGATTGGACGAGAAATTCACGACAGCTTGGGCCAGTATCTTTCCGCGCTCAAGATGAAGCTGGATTTGATGGGTTCATCGCCACCCACTAAGGATGAAATTGACTGCGCCCATTTGCTGGAGGAGTGCGTAAAGGAGGTCCGCACCATCTCGTATCTCTTGTATCCTCCCATGCTCGAAGAAATGGGTCTGAAATCTGCCGTTCCTTGGTATTTAGAAGGTTTTTCCAAACGGAGCGGGGTTCAAACAAAATTCCAGATTCCTGACGACTTTGAGCGACTCTCTCGCGATGCTGAATTGGTATTGTTCAGGGTTCTTCAGGAGAGCCTAACCAATGTCCAGAGGCATTCGGGAAGTACGACGGCAGAAATAACAATTTCTCGTTCTGACAACGATGTTGTCATGGAAGTTGCTGACCACGGGAAAGGGCTGCCAGCGGAAATCCTCGAAAAAGGTAGTCAGGATTGGATGGGTTCTTTCGGCGTTGGCTTACGCGGTATGAGTGAGCGCTTGCATCAATTAGGAGGTTCGCTTGATGTCTCCTCTAATGAAGGAGGAACGAGAATCCGTGCCATACTGCCGCTTCAGAAGCTGCAATCGACAACGGATGCTTCCTGACGTGATGGAAGCCGAAACTACTTGCACACTGCTCTGAATATCAGATGACTATACGAATCTTGATCATCGACGACCACGAAGTCTTGCGTGAGGGACTGCGTTCCTTGCTTGGGAGGTTGCGCCCAGAATGGGAAATTTGCGGGGAAGGCGTGGATGGTGAACAAGCGATACGGCTGACTCACGAACTACAGCCAGACCTTGTGATCCTTGACATAACGATGCCGCGAATGAGCGGGCTCGAAGCATCTTCGAGAATTAGAAACTTAGGGCTTAGGGTGCCAATCCTAATCTTCACGACCCACCAATCCGAAAGATTATTAACAGAAGTCCGGCAGGCGGGTGCTCAGGGTTATGTCCTAAAATCGCAAGCCGCTCGTGATCTGGTTGTCGCAATGGATACGATACTCGGCGGGGGAACTTTCTTCGGCTCAAATCCTAAGCCCGAACCCGAACCCAAGAAATCCCCGAATTCGGGAATGTCATTTTTTCAGGGTTTCGCACTTGCAACCTGAATAAGTCCTACTTCTGTAAACAACGATCTGATTCGTCATCGCCGATTCCCCGCGTCTCAGAAGGTATACCGGGCGAACCAGCACGACTCCTAAATTTGCCGCTTGAAAAGAAGCCACTTGGAGCTGCTGTGGCGCAGCCCTTCTTGACCAGCATCCGCAGCCGCCCAAAAATCAGGTATTTGCGTCGTTCCGGTGTGCCGACAATGATCCGGGACGGAATCAGGCAGCCTCGCTGTGCTGCAACGCGCTTTTGAACGCATGCAGGACATATCGTGCGTCTTCCAAGGCTTCTTTTTCTTGGGCGGTTCCGTCAACATAAAAGATTTCTCGTGCTCTCGCTATCACGGCTGCTTCAGCATCCAAGACTCGATGCGGGATCAACCTTTTGTTGGTTTCCAGAATGGCGGACCTGTACAGAGGTCTCCAATCGATACTATTCGGGCATGAGGGAAATACCTTGGTCATAACGACCTCCGAATGGAATGTAAACTGAGGGCTTGCCTGCTGTTGGGTAGGTAGAGACTCTTCTACTTCCACCATAGTCCAATAGCCACAGAAGTCAAGCCACGTCGGAAGTTTTAGTCCAACTCCTTACGTCGTGAACGCTTTTCAATCGCAGCCGGAAATGACGCAGAAATTTGTCGCTGACGAAAACACCTGTCAATCGTGCTCATTCGTTACCGTTGAGTGGAAAGATGCGGACCGACATCCCCATCCTGAAGCAAGCCAAAGCCGAGTACGCAAAGCTGCAATAGTGGTTGGGGCTATCATGTCGATGACAGGAATGAGGAGGTCAGCATGCGTCGAGAACGGGCACTGAAGATCGTGAGAGCCTGCGGTGCCAATGCTAATGAGCATCTATGTCACACTCGGAATTTTCTTGCTGCTGGCGGTGCGTGACCCAGCGGCGAACCGCAGTCTGATCGCCTTCGGCGGATGGGCAAATCTTGCGCATGCTGGGGTCATGGCTGTGCAGGAATACCAGAATGTGATCGAGCGCCGAGAACTCGCGGGAGTGGTTGTGTTCGCAATCATCGGTGTTGTACTCGTCGCACTGGCTCCGGCGAAACAGTCAGTCGAGAAAGCATCTTCTGTGGTGGGGTAGTAGTCTGCTTGGAAGGTAATCTCTGATGCGACTCGCTGTCGTTACCCTCGTCACCCTCGGAATGTTGCTTCGGTGCCCAGCCGCAGCGTCCGACATTCTGACTCAGAAAGTAGATCAAATCTTTTCCGTTTACGACAAACCCGGATCATCGGGATGCTCACTGGGGGTGATTCGCGACGGTGATTTCGTTTACCGCAAAGCCTACGGTCTGGCGAATCTTGAACTGGGAGTTCCTCTTTCACCGCAGTCCGTTTTCTACATGGGTTCAGTGTCGAAACAGTTCACAGCCGCGTCCGTCGTGCTCGCCGCCGAGCGGAGGTATCTTTCGCTCGACGATGACGTGCGCAAATACATCCCAGAGCTTCCCGACTATGGTCATGTCGTCACCCTGCGGCAGATGATCCACCAAACTAGTGGATTTCGAGACTTCTACACGCTTCTCGGTCTGTCAGGTCATGATCCAGCGGAGTTCAATTCCCCTGAAGAGATTTTCAAGATTGTGGTTCATCAAAGAGGGCTGAACAACGTCCCCGGAGACGAGTGGATTTATAGCAACACGAACTACTTCCTGCTCGGCATGGTGGTACAGCGGGCGACCAAGAAGTCGCTCGCCGAGTTCGCTGCTGAGAACATCTTCTACCCTCTCGGCATGTCGCACACTCTTTTCTATGACGACCACACGGTCGTGGTGCCCGGTCGAGTCGCCGCATACGATTCAGGCCCGCACGACAGCTTCCGCGTGGACTGGTCTACAACGTTTGAAGTGGTTGGAGCGGGTGGTCTGATGAGTAGTGTTGATGACCTGCTTCTTTGGGACAAGAATTTCTATGCGAACCGACTTGGCAAAGGAACGCTCGTTCAGGAGTTGCAGACGCCCGGAGTGCTCAACGATGGCAACAAGATCAGCTATGCAATGGGACTCGTCTTGGGAAACTATCGAGGTTTGCCAATCGTCGAGCACGCTGGGGCACTCTTCGGATACCGTACTGAGCTTTTGCGCTTCCCAGAGCAGAAATTCTCCGTGATCTGTCTTTGCAATATCGCCAGTGCGGTGCCGGAGAATCTTGCACGCAAGGTCGCCGACATCTATTTAGCTGACAAGTTGAAGCCGGAAGCGAACGCCCTGAAACGTTCAGGCAATGAGAGCTTTCCCGATCCCGCTACGTTCGCGGGCAAATATCTCGACCCTCGGACTCATCTGATGTACACGTTCACGGCGTCGAACGGCAATTTGATGGCGTGGGGGGCAGTGCTCATACGGATCAACGCGAACCAGTTTTACGATCTCCAAAGTGATGTGATTGCTTTTGATTCGTCACATGGCGTCATGCACGCTAAGCTCGATATAGGGCAAGAGACCTACTTTTCGGGTAGCAAGGTTGACGAGCTTCATCTGGGCGAGCCAAAGTTGGCTTCCTATACGGGACGATTTTGGAGCACAGAACTCGACACGGTTTACAGTTTGTCAGAAGACAAGGGCACGTTAACTCTGCGGAACGGCGACAAGCCGCCTCAGAAATTGGCTCCGATTGCAAAGGACGAATTCGATGCTGGTGATTTCGGAAGGCTCGTTTTCGAGCGGGACTCAGGCGGGCGAGTTTTCGGCTTTCTTATATTTACCCAAGAGGCTCGCGGTATTGAGTTTAGTAAGGTGAATTGAATGAGCCTTCATTTTGGGAGCTAGAGTACCAGCGACCCCATGAGCGTCGGAGCCATCATAGTCATCGCCATCGCCGTCACAGGCGTCCTGATGATGCGGTTTCGCAAGCGATGGCTGGCGAAGATCAATATAGCCTTCACGAACCGGATCACCGGGCTGTTCGCGGGCTGGCTTCCGGGCTTTGGCATTCTCACCCACGTGGGTCGCAAGTCGGGGAAGGTCTACCGTACGCCCATAAACGTCTTTCGAGCGTCGAACGGCTTCATCATCGCGCTGACGTACAGCAGCCAATCCGAGTGGGTGAAGAATGTCCTTGCGGCGGGCGGCTGCGAACTAAAGACTCGCGGGAAGAAGTATCAGCTTTCCGTACCGAAGGTCGTGCGTGATCCTACGCGAAGCCGGTTCTCCATTCCGGTGCGGGTCGTGCTGAGGATCGTGGGCGCAGACGAGTACATGGAGCTTTCGATCCGAACCTAAATTGATTCGGATCATCAAATGAGGGCGGTATGCCATTGATGCTGGATGTAGATTTCGGTAGGTATCATCATTCGACGCTAGAGGAGTCCAAACAGATAAGGGAGTACGCTGAAAAGGCGTTCTCCAAGTTGTTGCGTCCACTCTATCCCGGCCGTGCTGCTCTCAAGGTTCTGGACGCAGGGTGTGGATCGGGCTTTTTGACCTACGTTGCGGCAAAGCGGTTCCCGAAGGCGACCATTACGGGCGTTGACCTGTTCCGGCGTGGCAGCATGTCCGCGCTTTCGATGGGAGAAGCAGTGAAGAACATGAAGTCTTTGGGGATAGAATCCAGAACTTCGTTCCTCAAACACGACCTGACAAAGCCATTGAAATTAAACGTGCCGTGTGATCTCGCAGTGTCGAATCTTGTGTTCCACAACATGGGGAAAAACAGATTTAAAGCATACGGAACCGTTTTCGATGCGCTCAAACCGGGAGGCTATTTCCTGATCGGAGATTTGTTCCCGCACGACAAAGCCGATATGGACTACCTCCACGAACGTTCAACGTTGGTGGATGAGCTAGATCAGGGCGGCTCGGGGCGTTGGCAGTACCAAATCAAGGTCTTGAGGAAAAACTGAGCTTCAGCACGCTCACCAAGCAGAACCAGATTGTGCGGATGCTCCGGCTCTTATCCAGAAATGGCAGGCTTCGAGTGGGCACATTCATGGCGCACCGATCGTTTGGAAGGGGCCTAATAACCAGACTCGGCTCTACGTGATGGGCGAAGGGGATACATTGAAAGCTTTTCCGTTTGAGAACGGGCAGTTCAATGTTCAGGCGGTGAAAAAGGGCGATTGGGTTCAGCCGAAACTCAACCAAGTTCCTGCCTGCCAATCCCAGGCAAATCACGGTGTCTGGATGCCCGGCGGTCTGCTGGGGTGGTGGTCGATCACGGACAGCCATGTTGCTGGGCGTGAGTCGTCGTCGCTCTGGGTCGCGATCGTGAGGCCGCAGCCTCTGGCCCAGTTTCAGGGGCAGTTGCAGCCGGATCCCGACCATCATTTCCCTGCGGTGGATTTGCAGATTTTTGGCGGGAATACGGCGCCGGGCCGGCAGGCCAACATGCAGGGGTTCGTCAAGAGTTATTACAACCAGCAGCAGAACGTGGGGCATTCACAGGAAATTCTGTATTACTTCAAGCAGAGCGATCTGCCCGTCCTGACCACGATGGCGACGGAGTTTGCGGTGTTCAACCGCTGGTTCGCGTCGATTCCGGGGCCGACGATCTGCAGCCGGGCTTTCGCGCATTACGGGACATCGTTCGGGCGCGTGGACATGAATCTGCTGTACGTGAATGAACCGTTCAAAAGCATTTATGACCGAATGATCAACGCGACGCCGAAACATACGTCGAAGCTGTATTACTACTTGTATGGCTACACGAAGTCCGGACCGGCGAAACCAGATACGTCCGGTAATGGCCCGGACACGTGCGCGCATGGCGACCAGGGATGTCCGCCCGTTTCGCATTCGGTGAACCGGAATGGGTTCGTGTCGGCGCGAGTGCTCCTCTCGGAGTCGATCAACTCGTCCACTAGCGCGGTGCCGTTTTACTTTCAGCAGACTCTGGGTGGGCAGGACATCAACAGCAATCTCGCCCTCGGCAGCTATCAGGACTACAGGTTTCGAGCGCCCAATCTGTTGCTGTTTCAGGGAAGCGTGGAACACTCGATCTGGGGACCCTTTGGCGCAAAGTTCATGGCGGATGAAGGACAAGTCGCGCTCACTCGCGGCGAGGTTGGGTTCAATCATATGAAGCACAGCTTCGCGGCCGGCCTGACGTTACGGGCCGGGGCTTTTCCCATGGTCTCGGTCATGTTTGCCTGGGGCGGGTCTGAGGGCACGCACGACATTTTTAATATGAACTCTTCGTTACTGAATGGCTCCGCCAGGCCGCTGTTGGACTAAAGACTCGCGCCGCTCGAATGAATCCTCAACCATTGGCAACGAAATCTCTGCGCGCAAGCTTTTGTAAGTTGTTGGCAGTCTTCGAGAGAGTAATCTACCTAGCTAGGTGCTGTGATCGGCCGTAAGTCAGTCCATTCTTGTTGATCCCTTCTCTTCGTTGCACCACCAATGTGTTGCTTGAATATTGTCGGGATGATCATCTCTCCACGCTCCGCCCATTCCTTTCGGATTCCTGTGGTCCGGAACGACGTCATTGACGTCGGTGAACTCTTCGTGGCAGATTGTGCAGATTCCGCCCTGCTGCCGGATCTTGCGGTTTAACAGTTTGCGCATCTCCGCCGGTGACCGCAGCTCCCGGTATCCCCGCGGATGGTGCGGGTCTTCGATTCTCTGTACTCCAAGCCGAACCTGCCTAGGCTTGGGAAGGAGTTCGCGGCCACAGCAGAAAAGCGATCGATGAATTGGGCACAACTCGTTGCTACGAAGTCTCATGGCATTCCTTTCCGACGGGCAGGATGGATCGGTTGTGGGGTGAGGGTGATCAGGGACCGAGAATGGTCTTGGGAAAAGCCGGGCCGCTACGATTCCCGGCTGAGGAGAATCAATGTCGACCCTGGCGAAGGTGGTCCAGCATTTAAGGAAGGAACACGATCAAGCGCAGAACAGACTCGATCAACTGGACGAGGCTTTAAAAGCGCTGACCGGACTCAGCGGAGCTGGTGGAATCCACGAAAGACGCAGTGGCGCAGACGCCAGGAAAGCGCAAAACGATCTCTCCAGCGGCTCGGAAACGGATCGCGGCGGCGCAACGTACGCGTTGGGCGAAGTGGAAAGCTGCTCAGCGAGCGAAGTAAACGGAATGGGACCTCGTTTTACACATTCCCATTCACAGATATTTCGTTTCAACCTGAGTTTCGCGTTGACAGCGTTCGCGAGACTGTTTAGTTTGATCGACGTCGACGGCCGAAAGGATTGGCGAAATAAAACTTGCCAGTCCGAAGTAGGCTGAGTGATCTGCCCGGCAGGGCGACCTGCAGGGCAACCAGACCCGAAAAAACCGGCTGACTCTGCGAGGAGGAGCTGGGGTTTGGGACGCGAAAGCGGCGATCACATCAGGGGCTGCGACGGTGCATGTGTCCAGGCTGTAGGCTCTCTCGCAAAGAGCAGATGGCTGGAACATAACCAATGTCGCAGCCTTTCCCTTTTCCGCGCGTACATCGTTTGCTAATTCGGCAGGCCTCTGCACATTCTGCATGATGTACCCATGCCGGACGGGACCGATCCCGAATTTCAACAGCAATTGTGAATAGGCTTGAGCGTCTGAGTTCCAGATGCCGATGCGGTGTGGCATTCTCCGGTTTGCACCTGCCGATGGGCACGACTTGTTTTGTAAAATCCGATCACGGTGAATCGATGAGAAAAAGTCGAGCTGTGCTGGATCGGTACAAGGATGCAGATGAGAAGCTCGACGACCTCATCGTTCGCGCGCTGAACAAGATCAGGAGACCGAGTACAGCCGAAGAAATTACCGACCTCCTCAATCGCGAACTCGGTCCACGAGACCAGTTCTTTGATGCGATGGAAGTGGAAAGCTGGCTTCGGAGCGCCCGCGACAAAGCTGTTCGACTGTACTGGTTGGCAACGCGTCCTCGCCCCTGAGTTCTTGCCCGAATCGGCTCACTCAAACAGCGCCGGTTGCGCCGCAGCATCTACGGGATCCCGGAAATTGCTGAGGCCTACCCCCACCAAGGCGCTCATGAGCACGTTGGTGTCGATCACCACCCTCATTGTTTTCTTCGCACGCGACGTTTCGGCTGGCGACGCTTGTCTTTGCGGGCGCTCGCGACGGCTTCGTTAATCATGTCGCGCAGGTCGTCGGCGGAGACGTCGGCAAAGGCCTGACGCACTTGGCTGACGGTATGATCGAATAGACGCCATCTAACGGCATCTTCGACAAATTTCGAGAGTGCGCCCTTCTTCAGGCCTTGAGCTCCGAGATAAGAGCGCAGGGCGAGGTCGGTATCCTTGGACCAAACGATAGTGAGACGAGCGAGCTCAGTTTCGGGCATGCTAGTCTTCCTTTGAGGATAAAGGGATATGCATATATGTGATTATATGCGAATCCGGCGGAGACGGTTTTCATGAAGAATAAACCTGGCCGGCGGTTGGATTCAGGGGCACCGCATCACGTTGATGGTGGAGGACGTTTCGTTTGTCACGCTGTTGGTGACAATCGTGTTGTTTGTGCCGATGGCCTGGTGGCGATTTGTCCGCGCATGGAGGACTGGAGGAACTGCTCGGTGGAGAATATGGGTGTCGCTGGCAGGGTGTGCAGCGCTTACCTTAGCGTTTGGGTTGCCGTGCATACCCTTCTTCGCTTCATTTATCAGGATGGGCTTCGGACCTAGGTGGGATTACAAGATGCTGATGTTTGGTTTTGGATTGGCGGCTTTGGTTGCCGGGATTTTTTCTGCAAAGAGGGTGGGGTTCCCGCTAATGGTCGGTGGATTGATCATGGCGGTTGTCGGTCTGATTCTGCCGGTCGGGGTATGAGCTCAGATTCTTTGCCGACCAGTGAGAACGAGTGGAATGATTGATGGCTCCGCTACCGGGGGCTTTTTTGTTGGAGTCGAAACCATTCACCACAGAGGACACAGAGGCGCACAGAGGAAGTCAACATTCCCGCTCTAGCCACCAAAGGCTCGGCTAGAATGGGGCACCCCCCGAGAGTTTCAGTAGAGAAAAACAACTATGAAAATTACAGCGGCGGTACGCGGCGCATGGCGCCGGGTGGCGGGAGTGTTGGTGGAGAGTTCGTCGAGGGCGATTGAGAAGAGGCGGCGGACGTCGGGCCTGCCTTCCATCCTTAATTCGTATGGGCCGCTGACAGAGGCGATGCCGAAGCCGACGCCCACAACCTGCGGGGGTTTTCGGAGACTCCGATTGCGCGGCGGGCGATCAACTGCATTAAGGATAGCCCAACAGTATGAGCAGGTTACGACGACAGTACCCTACGGCGGCGGTTCAGCTTTTTCCGGCTCCGCATGCTCGATTTGCGCATCGATGGCGCGGCAATTGATGGTGCAACCGCACTTTTTGCACTTCACGACCCAAGCCGTCGGCAGCCCCAGCCCACTTGTCACGCCCACCATCATAGGCGAATACATGGCGAAAGTCATCTTCAACCAACGAAGTGATCATGCGAGATCGATCTGCTCTTCGATTCTGCTAAAGTGACGATCATGTGTGGACGCTATCGGCTCACGGCCAAGGAGCGCTACCTGCGGGATCACTTCAGCCTCGACGAAGATCCTCGTTGGCAGCCGCGCTGGAACATAGCCCCGACTCAGCAGGTCGCCGCAATACGCCAGCACCCCAAGGAGCCGCAACGCATTTTCGGCCTCCTGCGGTGGGGTCTCATTCCCTACTGGGCGAAAGACCAATCGTTTGGCTTAAGGACTATTAACGCGATGTCTGAAACTGCTGCTGAGAAACCCGCCTTCCGCGATGCACTCAAGCGGCGCCGATGTCTCATCCCTGCGGACGGCTTTTTCGAATGGAAGAAAACCGGGCCTAAACAGAAACAAGCCTACAACTTCGGCCTCGCGACCAGCTGTGTATTTGCTTTCGCGGGACTCTGGGACCGCTGGCGAGATTCGAACAACAACATTCTCGAAACCTGCACCATCCTGACGACCATGCCGAATTCTCTCGTCGCCGAGTTGCACGACCGCATGCCGGCCATTCTGGATCCTGACGAGTATGAGCGCTGGTTGGATCCTGGCATCACCAAACCTGAAGTGATTCTGGACTGTCTAAAACCATTCGATGCCACCCTGATGAGCAAATATCCGGTAAGTCCCCGCGTCAATCGGCTTGAGAACGACGATGAGGAATGTGCGAGAGAAGTATTAGTGGAGAACCCGGCGCCGATGTTGTTCTGACTGCATCGAGCGGCGCGAATCCGAGTTACTTTCTCGCCGAATTGCCCATACGCCCTCGTACGCTGTTGGCCGCATATGGTGGGCGTATCATGTCGGTGAGTCCGGCAAAAATACGTTGGGTGCTCACCGTGGATCCAGTCGACAAGCCCCGCTCTCAAACGTCTCCTAAAAGAGCTCCGAAACGAGAGTGGAAGATCGCCTCACTCGCCCTCGTAGTCTCCTCGGCCGTTCTTGTCGTCGCCGTACTCGTGGCGAATCTTCAGTCACCGCGAGTCGCCCTGGCACTGCTGATTTCCTTGATCGCGGCCACGCTAGTTTTCGCGCTCGTGTCGGCCGACGTGATCCGCCACACGCACAGGAGGGAACGCC